>DASWKU010000364.1:0-4087 GCA_036396455.1 Flavobacteriaceae bacterium | reverse complement strand
AATGGTTGTGTTGTCTTTATCAACGGTTACGGTTTCGGCAGTACCCAACATGCTAATGTCTGCATTTTCAAGGGTAAACCCTCTTTCTTCCGAAATTACGGTACCACCGGTTAAAATGGCAATATCTTCCAACATGGCTTTGCGTCGGTCTCCAAATCCTGGAGCCTTAACCGCTGCAATTTTAAGTCCACCGCGTAATTTGTTGACCACCAAGGTTGCCAAGGCTTGACCTTCAACATCTTCGGCAACAATCAATAATGGGCGACCGGATTGGACCACAGGCTCCAAAATTGGAAGGATTTCCTGTAAATTGGAGATTTTCTTGTCGAATAAAAGGATATATGGATTTTCCAGATCGGCAATCATTTTGTCAGCATCTGTAACAAAATATGGAGAAAGGTAGCCTCTGTCGAACTGCATGCCTTCAACAACGTCTACATAAGTTTCAGTCCCTTTGGCCTCTTCGACAGTAATGACCCCTTCTTTTCCGACTTTTTTAAATGCGGTAGCGATCAAATCGCCAATGGTGTCATCATTATTTGCAGAAATTGCGGCGACTTGTTTGATCATTTCAGAAGAATTGCCAACCTTTTTGGATTGTTTTGCAAGATCTTTTACAATAGCCTCAACTGCTTTGTCAATACCCCGTTTTAAATCCATGGGATTTGCTCCAGCGGCCACATTTTTCAAACCCTCTTTTACAATGGATTGTGCCAAAACGGTAGCTGTTGTGGTTCCGTCACCGGCCAAATCGCTGGTTTTTGAAGCCACTTCCTTGACCATTTGGGCACCCATATTTTCAAGGGCATCTTTAAGTTCAATCTCTTTAGCTACGGATACACCATCCTTGGTAACTTGGGGAGCACCAAAACTTTTACTAATGATTACATTTCTTCCTTTTGGTCCCAATGTTACTTTTACTGCATTTGCCAATGCATCCACGCCACGTCTCAAACCGTCACGTGCTTCAATATCAAATTTTATGTCTTTTGCCATTTTTAAAATTTTAATTTTAATATTTCCACCGAAGTGGAAATCTTGTTATTAGAATTATTGATTTTGTATTATAAGATTCCCTTTTTCAAGGGAATTTAAATGATGATTAAACAATTGCGAGAATATCGCTTTCTCTCATGATTAAATAGTCTTTGCCTTCTAATTTAAGCTCAGTCCCAGAATATTTTCCATATAGAACCCTATCGCCAACTTTTACGGTCATCGGTTCATCTTTTGTGCCTTTACCAACAGCAACGACTTTGCCTTGTTGTGGTTTTTCCTTGGCGTTGTCTGGAATAATGATACCAGAAGCTGTTTTTGTTTCGGCCTCTACAGGTTCAATAAGAACTCTGTCTGCTAAAGGTTTAATGTTTAATGCCATTTGTAATTCTATTTTTTTTGATTAATTAAACTTGTTTTTAACGCTTAAGCGTTAAGCCAAAAATGTGCCAATGAATTTTGACTGACAAACTTTCAGTAACTAAAAATGCCAACTGAAATTGCTGGCATTTTATAGAATATTTTTCAATACTTAATTTTTAACGGTATCCTTAACGGTAGCCGTATCATCACCAGTATTTTGAGGTGTTGTAATCGGTACTGTGGTTTCTGTGTCACCTTGGTCCAATGCCTTTGAATCTACCGTATCATTTGGACCACCAATGGCAAAATTGGATAATAAAATAAGCACCAATAACATGGTTGCCAAAGCCCAAGTGCTCTTGTCCAAAAAGTCGGAAGTTTTCTTGACGCCACCTATTTGTTGGGTGCCACCACCACCAAATGAAGAAGATAATCCACCTCCTTTTGGGTTTTGAACCATGATGACCACAACGAGTAAAAACGACACCAATACGATAAGAACTAAAAAAATTGTAAACTGTCCCATTATGATTTATTGTTATTTTCCTGTAATTGTTTTACTGCTTTAATTTGGTCTGCAAAGAAACCACTTTTTTCTGGATATTTCAAACTTAAAATTTTATAAGATTGTATGGCCTTATCGTAGTTTTTTTGTTCCACATAAATTCTGGCTAAGGTCTCTGTCATAAAACCGTCGTGGTGTTGGTCGTCATTTTGGACCAAAGGAATCGAGAGGGCTTCTTTTGAAGGAATAATTTTTGGATTGCTTTGCAGAAACTTATCGATCAATTCCATTTTTTTGGCGACCGGTACTGAAGTTTTTTCAACAGCTCCTGATGATTTTTTTTCTATTTTTTCTTCCCTTACAATAGGTTTAAAGTTGGTAATCTTCAGCCATTCGGCAAAAGAATGTGTTTCAGTTTTATCAAACTCCAGAGGCTTGCCCAGATTTAAAGTCTCTTCAGGTTTTGGCTTTATGTTTTGAACGTCAACATCTAAAACCGGAAGTTTTAGAGCTTCGTTGATATCCGAAATAAACTGTGCTACCTGTTCGGGATTTATTTTTTCCTCAAACAAATAAGGATCCAAAACGCCTTCGGTATCCTTTATATGCTGTTTTAAGGCATCATCAATGTCCACACTCTTGTTTACAGAAATATCATCAACACCATTTACAACAATGCCTTTTAAGCTTTCCGAATTTTGCCTGATCATTTGCGAAACTTCATTTTGATTGAAGGTTTCCGAAGTTATGAAATCAAATAAAATACTTCTGTCGGTAGTATAGGCAGCGGTTGCTTTTAATTCGTCATTGTACCTAAAACTGCCTTTGTTCTTCAGTCCTTTTAAATATAGGGCACGGGCAGGTTGAAAATAGGGATATTTTGAAATGATTTCTCGTAACGCAGTGGTTTGCCCGACGGTCAAATCCTGGGGATGCTGCAGTACGTATGTGAAATCCTTTATATCCATGGAGCAATTAACTTACCATTTGGCCAATGTGGCATTAAAAATATCCTGTGTCAAACGCTCAAATATTTCCTCAATGGCAGTGTCTTTTTGGGAACCTACCAATTGTGACGATCCCGGGTAATCATAATAAAACGTAAAGCGTTGTTCAAACTCTTCATCTGGTGTACGTTTGTCATAAAAACGGACCTGTACACTTATGGTCAATCTGTTTTGTGCAGCCGTACTATTGGATTGTGCCGTCGTTGGAGAAATCCTATATTCGGTAATTTCGCCTTCATAAGTCAGATCTCCTCCTGAAGTCACCAAACTTAAATTGGTTTGATTGAGGATTAAATCCTGAAGAGCTTGGGTAAAGTCTCTTTCAAGTCCGGGTTCGATTAAAGGCGCATTGTTTTGAAAGTAATTGACCTGAAAGGTTTTGGTTCCTTCAGGAATAGATGTACCCGTAAAAGAATATTGTACTTTACAGCCCAAAGTCATAGTGGACAGTGCTATTAACGGTATGAATTTTATAAATTTCATTTCATGTTTCAAATGTTAGATAGTTCATCAGATTACTGACCGATCTTTTTAGTTTTGATTACTTTAAAGCCTCATCAAATTATAAATCGAATTGTTTGATCTTTCGGTACAAGGTACGTTCGCTAATGCCCAATTCGGCTGCTGCCATTTTACGTTTTCCGTGATGACGTTCCAACGATTTTTTGATCAGTTCCAATTCTTTGTCATGTAAAGATAAGGTTTCTTCTTCCTGGACTTCTTCCGCAAAACGATATTTGTCATGCACAGTTTCATCATTATTGGCTTCATTATTTACGTTTTGGGGGATGGACAATACTTCCAAATCTTCTACAGTATCTTCATAATCTTCTTGGTCGGCATTACCATAGATTTTTTGGATCAATCCTCCATGGTCTTTTTCCACATCTTTAACGTTACCTTTTTTCATCAGTTCCAAGGTCAGTTTTTTAAGATCGTTGAGATCACTTTTCATATCAAAGAGCACTTTGTAAAGGATTTCCCTTTCGCTACTAAAATCGCTTTCAGATTTTGAAGTCGCCACGACTGCCGGTAAATTACTTCCAGTATTTGGCAAATACGACTGTAGGGTTGTGGCATTTATGGTTCTGTTTTGTTCCAATACCGAAATCTGCTCAGCGATGTTCCGCAATTGACGGATATTGCCATTCCAACGGAATTTTAACAACAAAGCTACACCGTCATCGGTCAGTTTGATGGTCGGCATTTTATACTT
>DASWKU010000363.1:0-2334 GCA_036396455.1 Flavobacteriaceae bacterium | reverse complement strand
GCGTTTTGTAGATATTTCAAAAAGGCCACAGGCAAAACCTTTACAAAATTGGTGAATGAGTACCGGGTGGTCCATGCCACAAAGCTATTGTCGGAAAGTCAAATGACCATTACGGATATATGTTTTGAGTGCGGATTCAATAATTTTTCGCATTTCAATAAACTGTTCAATGAATTTACCGGAAAAAGTGCTTCAGCTTACAGAAACAAGATGAAGCAAATTGTGATGTAAATCATAAGGCTCCATTCCATTCAGCATAAAATTGCTTTAAGTAAAGTTCCATAAATTGATGACGGTTTTTAGCTATTTGTTTTCCGGTTTTGGTATTCATTTTGCCCTTTAAAAGCAATAATTTTTCGTAGAAATGATTAATGGTTGGACTTGCTGAGGTTTTATAGTCTTCCTTGGTCATGTTGGGATTTGGTTGAACGGAAGGGTCATATAACGGCCTGTTTTTAAAACCACCATAGTTAAAGCAACGCGCAATACCAATGGCTCCAATGGCATCCAAACGGTCAGCATCTTGAATCACCTCCAATTCTTTTGAAGTAAAATTCGATGTACCATCAAATGAATTTTTAAATGAGATATGCTTGATAATATAAACCACGTGCTCAATTACAGAAGAATCCACATTGTGCTTGAATAAAAATTCCCTGGCCATTTGTGGGCCAAGGGCTTCATTACCATCATGAAATTTAGGGTCTGCGATATCATGCAACAAAGCACCAAGCTGAACGACAAAAATATCAACAGCTTCAGTTTTGGAAATCAGTATGGCGTTCTTGTAAACACGTTCTACATGAAACCAATCGTGACCGCCTTCGGCATGTTTTAGGGTTTCCTTTACAAAGTTTTTCGTGGTCTCTATAAGTTGGTTTTCAGTCATGTTTTATAGCTGAAGTGATTTGTTTTTCAATGATATCAACCAATTCATTAGGTTTATAGTCGCTAACTTTTAAAGTAGGATGTACTTTAAATTGAAGATGATTGCCTATTCCCAAGGGAAATTTTCCGTAGCGAAGCATTTTCCATGAATTATTGATAGTGATTGGCACCACCAAAGCTGAAGGAATATGTTCAAAAAGGGTCAATAACCCTTTTTTTTGAAATGGTTTGGGAATACCATTTTTACTCCGTGTTCCTTCAGGAAAAATAACGGCTGATCGCTTTGTGGTCTCAATATAATTTGAAAACGTTTCGATGGCTTTTACAGCTTGTACGGGCTTTTGCCTGTCAATTAAAACAGAACCTCCATGCCGTAAATTATAAGACACACTGGGGATCCCTTTGCCCAATTCTTTCTTGCTGATAAATTTTACATGATGCTTTCGCATATACCACATTATTGGAGAGATATCGTACATGCTTTGATGATTGGCTACAATAATTAGAGGTTGATTTATAGGAATTTGATGTGGATTGGTAAACGTAATGCGTGTTCCCAAAACATGGAGACAACGAATTAAAAACAGTTGAAGGATATCCACACTTTTTTTATGGGCTTGATATCCAAAAACATTAAAACAAACCCATTGAATGGGATGGAATATGACGAGGGCCAATCCAAAACACAGAAAATAAATAACAGTTAAAGGATATGCCAATAGCTTTCTCATATCACAAAAGTAAATCAATGGAAAGGATACACAAAAAAACCACGAGTTAATCGTGGTTTCATATTTTTAATCAAGTCATGCTGAACTTGCCTGCCCGACGCAGGCGGGTCGAAGCATCTTTACATTATAGCTGATATTTGTTTGCTATAATATTTAACAATACTCGTTGTAAGCATCCATTAAATTTTCTGCTATCAATTCCGCTGGTCGGCCTTCAATATGGTGCCTTTCTAACATGTGGACCAATTCACCATCTTTAAACAACGCCATACTTGGGGAGCTTGGTGGAAAAGGAACCATGTGCTGTCTGGCTTTATCGGTAGCTTCACTATCTACACCTGCAAAAACGGTGACCAAATGATCAGGTCGTTTCATTGACTGTAAACTTAATCGAGCTCCAGGACGGGCATTGGCCGCGGCACAACCACAAACTGAATTCACAACCACTAAGGTTGTCCCTTCTTTTGCTAAAGCAGCATCAACGGCTTCGGCTGTATGCAATTCTTGAAAACCGACCTTTGTCAAATCCTCACGCATGGGTTTTACTAATTCTGCTGGATACATATATGTTAATTTATAAGATTAATAATTTAAGACTACAAAGATAATAAAATAGTCTACAGTAAACAGTCGTAATTAAAAGTTATAAATTTCAGTTAGTTGCCATTTTTCTATAACCAAGCATTTACAAACATCATAATCAAATGTAACAAAC
>DASWKU010000362.1:0-36788 GCA_036396455.1 Flavobacteriaceae bacterium | reverse complement strand
GGGCATGGCGCCAAAAGCCATGATGCTTTCATCGCTAGCGGGTTGTTCGGGACTGGATATTGTCTCAATCCTAAATAAAATGAAAGTAGAAATTGACGATTTTAAAATGGAAGTTGTAGGCGAACTTACCCATGAAGACCCTAAATATTACCATACTGTAACTGTGGATTATCATTTTTATGGCAAGAATCTTAAGGAGAGTAAAATAAAAAAAGCGGTCGACCTTTCCGTTGAAAAATACTGTGGCGTCATGGAAATGTTTCGAAGATTTGCTGACGTTCAAACATCAATCCATTATCATAATTCCTAACAATGCGCTGGACTCTCAAGCCAAAACCACAACCAGAAAGTGTTAAGCATTTACGGGAAGTTCTTCAAGTTGATGAGCATGTGGCGACCTTGTTATTACAACGTGGTTTAGAAACTTATGAAGATGCCAAAGCATTTTTCAGGCCAAGTTTGAAGGATTTGCATAATCCATTCTTAATGAAAGATATGGATAAGGCGGTTGCTCGAATTGAAGATGCGATTTCTAAAAATGAAAATATTCTGGTATATGGAGATTACGATGTCGATGGCACAACATCCGTAGCCATGATGTCTTCATATTTGAAAACCAGAACGGAACATGTTGCCACTTATATACCAGATCGTTATGACGAAGGTTATGGAGTTTCATATAAGGGGATAGATTTTGCAGAAGATAATGGTTTTTCACTCATTATTGCATTGGATTGTGGCGTAAAGGCGGTTGAAAAAATTGCATACGCTAAACAAAAAGGGATAGATTTTATTATTTGTGACCATCACAGGCCAGGAAACGAATTGCCAAAAGCTGTTGCAGTTTTGGATCCCAAGCGTGAAGATTGCCAATACCCTTATAAAGAACTTTGTGGTTGTGGTGTTGGATTTAAACTTATTCAAGCTTTAGCGTCAAAAGAAGGCAAATCCATTGATGATTTGGCAGTATATCTCGATTTGGTGGCAACAGCCATTGGCGCGGACATTGTTCCAATTACTGGAGAAAATAGAACTTTGGCCTATTTTGGGCTACAAATCATCAATACGGATCCAAGACCCGGGATTAAAGCTATTGTGGCCCAAATTAAAAAACAAGAGCTTACCATTACCGATGTGGTCTTTATTGTCGCCCCACGAATTAACGCAGCAGGCCGGATGAAACATGGCAATCATGCGGTGACCCTTTTAACAGAAACCGATTATAATTTGGCTGTTGGATTCGCTTTGGACATTGACCAGTTCAATACCGATAGGCGCGACACCGATCAACGGATTACTGAAGAAGCACTTCAGCTAATTGAAGCCCAAAATGAACAGGAACGATTTACCACTGTGGTTTACAATGAAACTTGGCATAAGGGAGTGATTGGCATCGTGGCATCGCGATTGACCGAAACCTATTACAGGCCCACGTTGGTGTTTACCAAAAGCGGTGATAAACTGGCGGCTTCGGCAAGATCGGTAAGTGGTTTTGATGTCTATAATGCTTTAGAGGCATGCAGTGAACATATTGAACAGTTTGGAGGCCATAAATATGCAGCAGGATTGACCCTAAAAGAAGAAAATTTTGAGGCGTTCAAACAAGCCTTTGAAGACGAGGTTTCAAAAACAATTGATAGATCTTTGTTGACACCTGAAATTAAAATCGATTCAAAAATTGATTTGAAGGATATTACCCCAAAATTCTATAGAATAATTCGACAGTTTGCCCCTTTTGGTCCAGGTAATATGACCCCAATTTTTATGACTGAAAATTTAAAGGACACCGGTTATGGTAAAGGTGTTGGCGAAGATGAAAAACATTTAAGACTGACAGTAACACAATCTGGCAAAGAGAAAATAGTATGCATTGGTTTTGGTTTGGGAGATAAAATGGATTTGGTCTCCAACAAAAAACCGTTTGAGGCCGTGTATTCCGTTGATGAAAATGAATGGAATGGCAATGTTTCTCTTCAATTAAGATTACGAGATATAAAATAAGAAACAGCAAACCCTCCAGATTTTTAAAGCCTGAAAGGTTTAATTACATGGAAAAGAAACCTAAAAAAGACCCCTATGCGGCGTTACGGATCAAAGAGTTCAACATTTTTTTATTGGTGCGTTTTGTTTTGGTATTTGGTTGGTCCATGCAATTTATTGTAATTGAATGGGAGGTCTACAGTTTAACCAAAGACCCACTTTCACTTGGCATTATTGGCCTAATGGAAATTATACCCGCCTTTACCATGGCCTTGTTTGCGGGCCATATTGTGGACCAAAAGGAAAAGCGAAATCTTTTGGCCATCTGTATTTCTGCGTTTTCCTTGATTAGTTTTGGTCTGTTTTTATTGACCTGGCCACAGATGGTTTCGGATTGGTCAACACGAACCATTTTATATAGCATTTATGCATTGGTGTTTTTTGGAGGGTTTTTACGATCCTTTTTTGGGCCAACCATTTTCTCATTGGTCGCCTTGATTGTCCCAAAGAAAATTTATCCCAATGCCGCAACTTGGAACAGCTCAACCTGGCAAATGGCTTCAGTTTTAGGGCCAGCATTTGGTGGTTTTTCCATAAGTTGGCTGGGCGTGCATTGGTCACTTTGCATCATTTTTGGATTGGTAGTCTTGTCATTAATAATCTTATTGCAGATTAAACGAAAACCTATATTAAACCCCAAAATAGGCGAACCGGTCATGCAGAGCCTAAAAGAAGGGGTTCAATTTGTATTCAAAACAAAAGCTATTCTTGGGGCCATGACTTTAGACATGATCGCTGTATTGTTTGGAGGAGCAATTGCTCTGTTACCCATATTTGCACAGGATATTTTAATGGTTGGATCGGAAGGATTTGGCGTTTTACGAGCCGCTCCTGCGGTTGGCGCTTTTTTGACCATGCTGATTACGGCCTATTTGCCAATCAGTAAAAATGCAGGGATGAAATTACTGGCTGCAGTTTTTGGATTTGGGGTTTGCATTATCGTTTTTGGGCTTTCTTCGGTGTTTTGGATTTCAGTAATGGCACTGTTCTTTAGCGGTGTAACCGATGGCGTTTCCATGGTTATCCGTCAAACCATTTTACAATTAAAAACCCCAGATCATATGCGTGGCCGTGTAGCATCGGTCAACTCGATGTTTGTGGGGTCTTCAAATGAATTGGGTGCTTTTGAAAGTGGGCTCACCGCAAAACTTATGGGAACCGTTACTGCAGTTGTTTTTGGAGGAACGATGACCTTGATAACCGTATTGACCACAGGAATTGCTTCCCCTTCATTCCGAAAATTGGATTTGAGAAAGGATTTGGAAGATCATGAGAATGACAATCAATAGGTCTTTAATTCAAAGGTTTTTCCATCAAAAACGCCATAGGTATAATGACTTATCCAATCGCCAAGATTGATGTACTTTGAATTGTTGCCCAAATCAATTTCCAGTGGTATATGACGGTGACCGAATATAAAATAATCACGGTGCTTTTCTTGGAGCTTCCTTTTTGAATAGAGTACCAACCATTCATTTTCTTCACCAAGAAATTTTGCGTCCTCATCCCCTGAGATCAATTTGTTTTTAACAGACAGGTAATGGCCGATTCGCATACCGAAATCAGGGTGGATCAAACGTCTGAACAGCCACTTGCATAAAGGATTGGTAAACACCTTTTTCATACGTTTGTAACCTTTATCTCCAGGTCCCAGCCCATCTCCATGACCAATAAAAAAAGATGTATCATTAAAAGTAAACTCTTGTGGTTTGTGATACACGGGAATGTTGAGCTCTTCCTCAAAATAACCATTCATCCATAAATCATGATTTCCAACAAAGTAATAAATAGGGATTCCGGAATCACTTATTTCGGCAAGTTTCCCCAAGGTTCTTGTAAAACCTTTAGGCACTACCTTTTTATATTCCATCCAGAAATCAAATAAATCACCAAGCAGGAAAATGGCATGGGCATCGTGTCTGACTTCATCCAACCAAGCCACAAATTTCTTCTCACGTGGTAACGAAACTTCCTTGGTTGGCGCCCCCAAATGATTGTCTGAAGCGAAGTATATTTTTTTTCCTTTAGGGATGTTCATGAAGTAAATATAAATAATTCTTGCGAAGGCTGGAATCTAATTATCTTAGGATAAAAATAATAAACCTTTGCACAGTTAAGGCCACTAATACACGAATATTTGTTCTGTAACTTCACATTGCTGTTGGTGCGTTAGGGATTGAGCAATTGTTGGAGCACCTCGTAGAGTGCGACTTGCGAAAGCCCGACCTGAAAGGGAACGCTCTAAATGTTATCTGTGGCATACCATTCAGCAAAACTGGTTTCGGTTTCTTGAAGCTTTAAGGAATGTAACTTGATAGCTTCGGGCAAGTGCTTACTTATTTTTTCAGAAAAATCAATGACCATCATCTCACTGGTTGGTTGATAGTCTACCAATAAAATCTTATGTCCTCTATTTTCGAGCTCTTTGGCCAGCTCAACATGAGGTGTGTTTTTATTGAACACTGTGGCATGATCAAAAACATCAACGATTTCGGTTTTCACAATTTTTTTTAAATCACTAAAATCGATCACCATACCGTATTTCACATTGCTGCTATCGGTAATTGGTTTTCCTATCACGGTAACCGATAGTTTATAGCTGTGGCCGTGTACGTTTTTACATTTGCCATCATAACCGTAAAGGGCATGGCCCGTTTCAAAAGAAAATTGTTTGGTAATGCGAATCTTGCTCATTGTACATCTATTTTCATTGCAAAGATATTCATTTTGTAAAAGCAATTTGTATTTAGATTACATTTGCGCATTTTTGAAATTATTTGGTTAGAGGTTTATTACAAAATTGACTTATGGATTCTCTTTTTGAAGCGATTGATTTTGTGGAAAATCCACTTTACGAACAAATTATTTCGGATATCTCTAATCAACACCATAGCGTTGTAGAGCATTTTTTTTCTGTTGAAGAAGTTGCCATGTTAAGAACATCCTTACTTGAAAAGTATGAGGAAGATGCCTTTAAAAAAGCGGCTATTGGCAATCATCTTAATGAAACCATTGCAAAATCAATTAGGGGGAACTTTATTTTGTGGATTGATGAGACAAAAACCAATCGCGCTGAAGCCCTGTTTTTTGATAAAATAAATGACTTAATCAAATATTTGAATAGGACGTGTTTTCTCGGGATTCTGCAAAAAGAGTTTCATTATGCGCTATATCCAACAGGAACATTTTATAAGCGCCATATCGATACCTTTCAAAATGATGACCGACGCAAATTATCATTTGTGTGTTATCTGAACGATGAAGATTGGAAGGCCGAAAACGGTGGCGAATTGGTGTTATATTTAAATAAAGAAAATCAAGAAACAGAAAAAGTGATTTATCCGTTTCCGGGGCGTGTGGTTATTTTTGAAAGTCAATTAATTGAACACGAAGTTAAACCTGTAAAGACAAAAAGGTTAAGTATTACAGGTTGGTTAAAAACTCGTTAAACTATTTCCGTTTGCTTCGGTTATAGAAATAAATAATAATTAATACTAGTGCTAAAATTAGAAACAATCTACTTCCCATGATGTCAGTTTTTAGTTGAGACAGTAAAATTAACGGATTTGTACTTTCAAAGCATACAAATCGCCTATTTTAACATCATTTTCAAATGCGTTTTTTGTTGAGTTAATAATCATTCCATTGAGGGGCGCTATTGTCAATCATGTGTTCAGTGCATGATTTAGCAATTTTTAAAACAGTATGAATATCAGAATTAGTTACTTTGTATATCATTAATAATGTTACTTTTGTGGTAAGTTTAGTTTTAAATTATTGAACATGAAGAATATTTTAGTACCTGTTGGTTCCTCAAAAAACATTGTAAGTCATCTACAGTATGCTGTTGATTTTGCAATGGCGTTTGGGGCGAAATTATATGTTGTTCAGATTTACAATGTGTACACTAAAGCCGGGACCATGATTAACGTGGATCAAATTTTAGAAAGAGAGGGGCAAGAATATTTAAAAGAATTAATGACAAAAATAGATACTAAAGGCGTTGAGGTCATTGTCAATACCGTTAAGGGTAAGCTTATAGACACTTTGGAAATGATTAGGGACACGGCCGAAATCGACTTAATTTTGGTTGAGCCCAGAACAAACTCCACCAATGAGGAAGTGTTTTTAGGAAACACCTCTGGTAAGATCATTAAACAAATGGAGGTACCGGCAGCACTTATTGTGCCAGAAGGCTACGTTTTTAAACCTGTAAAACACATTTTAATGGCCATAAAATCGGCGATTATTAGAAAAGAAAACGTATTAAATCCACTTAAAGATGTAAAAGAAAACTTCAAGGCTGTTGTAGATTTGTTATTGGTCAAAACACCTTATTATAACGAAGGGGACTTTGATGTTAACGAAGAGCTTTCGAGTTTGGTTTCGAACATAACGCATACTGAAAACGCAACAACATTTCAAGGTGTTTTAGAACATTACAGGTTGATAAAGCCCGACATGTTGTGTGTTGTTCGACGAAAGCGTGGATTCTTCACAAAAAAATGGGAAAAAAATGTAATTTTGAAAAAAGATTTCTCAAGTTCAATTCCAGTTTTGGTGTTGAGTGGACTGAAATAAAAATTGGGGATGTAGCTCAGTTGGCTAGAGCGTTTGGCTGGCAGCCAAAAGGTCGTGGGTTCGAGCCCCATCTTCTCCACAGAAAAGCAACGCAAACGCATTGCTTTTTTTGTTTGCTTTAGAAAAAGGTCAAGTTGTTTTTATAAAATCAAGCATTGTATCAATTGCGGTTTTAAATTCTGGCGGCAAAGAGTCTTTTATCCAAGGATGGGAAACGCCAAAAACATGATTTGTGTTTTCAATGATCACCAATTTACTTTTGGGATTCCACTTATGAAGAGCTTTTGCTTCTTCAACCGAGACGAGAAGTGTCATTGTTTCCATGAATGATTACATGTGGAATTTTTAAAAGTGATGCCGCACGTTTGATTGTAAGCCGTTTTTCATTTGTAATGAGATCTTCATAAAACTGAAAATAATGTGGCATTAGCTGACGGGTTCTGCCATTAAATTCCATGCACCCCAATCTTTAAAGCCTTTATAACCATGGCAAAATACAATTATTGGTTTTGGAATGGAATTATTAAAATAACAAACATCAAGAAGAATGGGCTTTTGGTGTTGACCGCCAATGACTGTATTTTTTAGATGAATCATTATATTGGTTTTTCTGTAAACGGAATATTCGGATTACAAATTTCTAAAATTAACTTTTTGAGCTGTATAAAGAAATGATCTAAGGTCTCTTGAGTAATTAACTGGTCTTTTGTTCGAGAATTGGCAGATTCTTTTTTTGCAAATTTCAAAAAATAATTGCCCTGCAAGTTTTTAAACGAAATAATACCGCCTTCAACTGGAGCTGAAAATTGACGTTCTGAATTGAGCATATAGGCGTAACTCAAGATCTGAAAACTTTTGCTGTGTTTATCATAATCAGTTAAAAGAGTGTCCCAATCAGTAATTTCAACCTGACCCTGAAGCACTTTTCCTGACTTATAATCAATAATTCTCGTAACCCCATTAAACTCGTCTATCCTGTCAACAGTTCCTTTTAAGATTACAGGAAAATTAAGTTCAGGAAAATTAAGCGTTGTTGTTATGGGTTCTTCCAACCCTATAATTTTTATGGTGTCGCCGTTCTTTAAAGTCTCCAGTTCCTTATTTAAAAAATTGGATATGTAACGTTTGGCAATTTCAAAAATGATCAGGTTTTTACCGGTGTTAAAGTTCCCATCTTTAAATTGCTTTTTAAAATACTTTATAACTGTTGGTTCGATAAGTGAGATGGCGCTTTTAATGTCATCTTCAGTTAAAAACCGATTTATGAATGGAGTGTACAAATCTTCCAAAGTACGATGAACAATACTTCCCAAAGTATTTGCTGCGACAGTCTCTTCAATCTCTTCAAACATTTTTATGCCCAATACTTTTTCATAATAGAAATCCATCGGGTTTCTTATGTAATTGGTTAGCGAGGATGGAGAAAACCCCTGTTCGGCAATCATTTTCAATTGTTCAATTATTGCATCGGTTTTTTTAACTTGTTTTAAGGTTTTAGGTATTGACGGCACTTTAGGAGAGACTATATAATGGTTGATTTCGTGCTTGTTTTCAATCTCCAGTTGTGTAATAAACCTACTCTTTTCGCCTCCTTTCAAAACATCGGGTTCCGTATTATATACGATATAAACATGTTTTGCCCTTTGCAACAATCTATAGAAGTGATACGTATAAACAGCATCTTTTTCTTTATATGTTGGAAGCCCATGTTCCAATTTCACATCGAATGGGATAAAGGAATTAAGGGTTTTTCCAGCCGGTAAAATCCCTTCATTTACGGATGAAATTATTACGGTGTCAAAATCCAAGACCCTGGATTCCAACATTCCCATAATTTGTAATCCTTTAAGGGGCTCGCCTTTAAAGTCTAAAGTCTCATTGGCAATAATTTCTTTATATAAGCTGTATAGAGCAGCGATGTTTGCAATATGCGAATACTTGGCATTTAAGGTTTGTAGTTCATTGAAAACAAGGTGAAATCTATATAAGTACTCAAGGGTTAAGAGGTTTTTGGAATTGCGCTTACTTAAGGATTCTTTAATCAACAAAATAAGCTTTAAAGCATTTTGGATAGCTGTAATGGGGCTGTCATTCCAAGAATCAAACAATAAGTCAATAAGTTGGTTTTTTGTTTTGCAAATGGTATTTAGTGTATTGATGCTTAAATAAACAACATTATTATCTATTATATGTTGCTCTATTTTATCTGAATAATCAATATCATTTTCTATAAGCAAAGGTTTAATAAATGGGTTGGACACAATGGAAACAACGTCTTTATGGTATAAGGGTTTAGAAGAGGTTTTATGAAGCTTTAAAAGTGCTTCAAACAATAAAGCCATTGGGATGGATTTTAATGGCAATCCCATCGTGATATTTATGGGGCCGACCTCTTTTGGGATGGAACTTAATAATGGGGTCAATAAATTTTCGTCACCTAAAACTATTGCAGTATTGGATAATGTCCCATGTGTTTTACAAAGGCCGTTAAGTAATTCTCCAATATACTTGACCTGTCCAATTTGTTTTGGAGCACCAATAACATTGATATTTTTTTCGGTCGAATAATTTTGAGTAATCCAATTAAAAGAATGTTTTGTAAAATATGGCCAATTGGATTTATATAACCTTGTAAACAAACCGGCATCATGTATTGGATCATTAATAAAAGTTTCATCAATATCCCAATAAATCATGGCCAGATCCTGTTGAAGCAACTCTTGTATTATGATCTCCTCGGCTTTGTTTAAAGCATTAAAGCCAATGAGCACAAACCTTTTTTCAGGATTAGTTGTAATATATTGTTCCAAATTATTTACTGCTTCTCTGTAGACGAGGCCTTGATAGCCTTTCCTTTTTTCTAATAAAGCTTGTTTGAATGCGGTATAAAAAATTGGCAATCTATTCCAAAACGAAATGTAATTTTTAACATGGGTTGTTTGTTCTTTATCCAATGACCAATGGTTAATTTGTTTTATTGCACTTAAATAATTGAAAACAGCATCTGCAGGAGTTAAGTGGCGATCAATTTCATTAAAGTCTTGAAGCAGTATTTGCGCCCAATAGGAAAACTTATCAAAAGTCTCTTGCTGTCCTTTTGGAGTTATCTTTAAATAAACTTCGTAAAATTCAAAGAGAAGCTCGATGTTCTGACTGTATTCAATGTCCGATAATGTCTCAACAAATGTTTCGATTGACAATATTTCAGGAGCGAAAATGGTTTTTTTTATGTGATGGGATATAAGTTCTTTTAAAAACACTCCAGCTCTTTTACTGGGAAGAACAAAAGTTATTTTGGAGACATCAATGTATTTGTTTTGTAGGTCGGCAATAACATTTTCTAGAAAACTTGTCATAGCATAAAAATAAAAAACGCCCCGAATTTCGGGGCGTTTTTAAACGATTATTTTAAAAACTTATTTTTTAAGTTTTACTTCTACACGTCTGTTGTTTTTTCTTCCAGTGGCAGTGTTGTTATCATCGATTGGTTGATCTTCACCATAACCAGTAGCTGTTAATCTATCAGCATTAATGCCATTGGCGATTAAATAATCTCTTACAGCATTAGCCCTTCTTTCAGACAACAACTGATTAGATTTACTGGTGCCTACACTATCGGTATGACCTTCAATTGTAAAATCAGCGTTAGGGTATTCTTTAAAGATTGCTGTCATAGCTTGTAAAACCGGGTCTGTTTCTTTTTTGAAACTAGATTTGCCTGTATCGAACAATATGGTTCTGGCATATTCATTCAAAGTGGCCATGACCTCATCTGGAGGATTCACTTCAGGACAACCATTGTTGGCAACTGTACCGGCTTCGTTAGGACATTTATCGTCTTTATCTAAAACGCCATCGCCGTCGGTATCTGGCCAAGGGCAACCATTATTGGCAGCAGGACCAGCTACATTTGGACAATTATCTTTATTATCGGCAACACCGTCACCGTCAGCATCAGGACATCCGGCTAAAGATTTTGAACCAGGAACTGTTGGGCAGTCATCATTTTTATCTGGAACGCCATCACCGTCAGCATCAGGGCAACCATTGAATTCAGCTAAACCGGCTTCGTTAGGGCAATCATCTTTAGAATCTTCAATACCATCACCATCAGAATCTGGGCAACCATTAAAGGCTTCTAGACCAGGAACGTCTGGACAAGCGTCATCTTTATCATAAATACCATCGCCATCTGTGTCTTTTCCGCCAAATTTGATCACTAATCCAGCAGTATGTTGAAAGTGTGAAGACAAGTAATCTTCAAAAGCGTGCTTGTAACTTGTTTGTACGGTTACACCAACATTTTCTGAAAACCATAGGTTAAAACCTAAAGCACCGTTCAATGTACCTGCGCCAATTTCGTCAACCCAAGTGTAACCACCTCCAACTCCTAAATAAGGATCAAATGTTGTTGATTTAAGAAAGTTGTACTTAATCGTACCATCAATGCCATAATAAGATAGGTCATCTGCTGAAGCATCACCGAAATGTTCTATTTTATTTAATGATCCAGCAACCGTTAGACTAAAGCCATCACTAAGATACCTTGACACCCAAACAGAAGATAAAGATGGCACCATATTATAGTGGTCGCCAAAGTTAAAAAACTGATCAAAGTAATCACCAAGCGGAGCATCTTCTCCAGTTGGATAAAAGTCTACTGCGTTTACACCAATTCCAATAGCCCAAGGGTTGTTCTCATCTTGTGCTTTAGCGTTGAAGCTCAATAATAGCAACATAGCGAAAAATAATCTGCTAAGATTTTTCATATTCTAAAATTTAATTTTTAAGTGTTAATTGTAAGCAAAAGTAAGTTGTTAAATTTTATTAACAAAGACAAATATATAAAAATATTGATTATTTCCTCTAAAATTGGGGGCTTTGAACCTATTTTAAATAATATTTAAAGTTTTTCCAACTGTAATAAAAGCATTTATAGCTTTGTCCAAATGCTTTTTTTCATGAGCGGCAGAAAGCTGAACCCTGATTCTGGCTTTCTCCTTTGGGACCACGGGGAAAAAGAACCCGATAACATAGATGCCTTCATCAAGCAACATATTGGCCATCGTTTGTGACAATTTCGCATCATAAAGCATGACGGGCACTATGGCAGAATCTCCGTCAATAATATCAAAACCGGCTTGTTTCATGCCTTTTTTAAAATAATTGACGTTCCATTCCAGTTTATCCCTTAAACCGGTGTCATTTGCCAACATGTCAAATACTTTAATGGATGCTCCAACAATAGCCGGAGCCAATGAATTTGAAAATAAATAGGGTCTGGAACGTTGACGTAAAATCTCGATAATTTCCTTTTTCCCAGTAGTATAACCACCCATGGCGCCACCCAAGGCTTTTCCTAAGGTTCCCGTTACAATATCAATCCTCCCAAGAACTTCTTTTTCTTCAAGTGTACCTCGTCCCGTTGCACCAATAAATCCTGCAGCATGACATTCATCTATCATAACCAAGGCATCATATTTTTCGGCCAAATCGCAAATTTTATCCAAGGGAGCGACAACCCCATCCATAGAGAATACACCATCCGTAACAATAATTTTAAATCTCGCATTATTTTTATTGGCTTCAATAAGTTGTTGCTCCAAATCGGCCATGTCACTATTTTTATATCGGTATCTAGCAGCTTTACACAATCGAACACCATCAATGATAGAGGCATGATTCAAAGCGTCTGAGATTATAGCATCCTCTTCACCAAAAAGAGGCTCAAAAACCCCTCCGTTGGCATCAAATGCAGCGGCATATAAAATCGTATCTTCAGTGCCATAAAATTGGGCGATTTTTTCTTCCAAGGTTTTATGGATATCTTGGGTTCCGCAAATAAAGCGAACCGAAGACATCCCAAATCCATGTGTATCCATCGTATCTTTGGCGGCTTGAATAACATCTGGATGGGATGAAAGGCCCAAATAATTGTTGGCACAAAAATTTAAAACCGTTTTGCCAGTATTTAGAGTGATTTCAGCCCCTTGGGGAGACGAAATAATACGTTCGTGTTTATATAGGCCAGCTTCTTTTATGTCGTGTAATTCGTTTTGTAGATGTTGTTTTAGTTTTCCGTACATAATATTGATTATTTACCGCAAATTTAAAATTCTTTTATCTGAATATACTGGTTTACATAAACAAGAATTTTTTTAACAACTTCAAAATTCATATCTTCCAATACATCTTGATACGTTTGCAATTGTTCTTTATGCCTAGGATTTTCATCCCCAGTTTTATAATCTAAAATAACAGCTTGATCGTTATTGTTAATTACAACCCTGTCTGGTCGTACAATCACGCCTTGTTTCGTTATAATATCTTTTTCATTGTAAATGGTTTGATTGGACTTAAAATAGGCTTTCAGTTGTTTGTGGTTAATAATGGCATTGACGATTGGTTTTAACTCCAGCATTTGATCCTTGTTAATTTTACCAGAATCCAAAAAATCCTCAAACACAAAATCAATATCATTTTCGGTTTTTATTTGGGACATGATAAGATGAATTAAATTTCCTCTTTCTATTGCTTTTTCTTGAGCTGTGTCCCATAAATAACCTGAATTGGTTAGAATATTAAGATTGAGCCCTTCTCTTGAAGTCGAAATTAATTGGGTTTGAAGCATGGCTTCATTGCCTTTATCTTTGGCTAAGGCTCTTTCCGGGATACCAAAAGTATATTCCAATTGACTAGAATTCCAACGCTGATTAAATTTTAAATAATCAATAAATAGACCCGAATAATATTTTGGTTTTTCATTTCCGTTTTTGTCCAAATCCAACTCCGAAATCACATAAAGCTGTTCAACAGCTCTAGTGAGAACCACATAGAGTAAATTAATGCTGTCCAATTCCAATTTAGATTTATAGTCATTGTAAATCTCATAACCAAGTGCACTATAATCTTCTAATAAATCTTTGTTCAAGTTGATGTACATATATGGAAACCCATTAAATTTGTGTTCATCAACCGGAAACCAAACTTTAGGATTCATGTCAAAATATATATCCTGATTGGCAAAAGGAAAAATTACTACCGGAAATTCCAGCCCTTTAGATTTATGAATGGTCATTATTTGGACAGCACCTTTACTTTGGGGTGATACAATGCTCAATCTGTCCTTTTTTCGCTCCCAATAATTTAAAAACCCTAAAAAATCACTATGGTTTTTGAGTGAATATTCTAAAACTTCATCAAGAAAAAACTGAATATAGGCATTAGAAGTTTTATTAAGCCGAAAAGCACTTATGATAGTTTCAACCGCTTCATATAAAGGAGAACGTATAAAAACGTCAAGACTAAAATAAAAACCAAATACTTCTAAGGCTTTAAATAATGATTGTGCATCTAAATGTACATGATTACAATAAAACGCATGCTTGTCATCTAAGTTTAGCTGGTATTCTGCCAAATAGGTAAGTAATTCGATTTTAGTTTTATCGTTTTGGGGCTGGTTGACCAATGCAATAAGATTGACAATAAAATTGACTTCAGGTGAATTTTGAAGCATTAAAGTTTCCGAAGAGACTATGGCTATATTTTGCTCACTTAAAAACTCGGCAATAACTATTCCTTCCCTTGTTTTTCTTGTTATAATACAAATGTCACTTAAATTATAGCCGATCGCTTTAGCTTTATTGATGGTGTTTAAAACCTTTTCGCAATAGAGCAAATTCTTATCAGACTCTAAAGTATCCAGAAACGAAATTTCAACAAAGCCTTTGTGTTCCAAAAAATTGTCTTGATGGCTATTTTCAAAAATGGATTGATGTTCAGGATTGGAAAATGCAAATCCCGAAATATGCTTGAAAAACTCATTATTAAAATTGACAATGGCTTTTGAACTACGATAGTTTACTGGAAGATTTTCAACCGTTTTGTCGACAAAAAAGGGGTTTTTATTGTTGCATAAATCGATAAATTGTTCTGGTTTTCCACCACGCCATCTATAAATGGCCTGTTTGGCATCACCTACCAACATTGCGGATCCCCTTTCCCCTTTTAAGGTTTCACCAGAAAGGGCATTTTCAATTAAAGGCGTAAGATTTTCCCACTGTAAAACGGATGTGTCCTGAAACTCGTCAATAAAGTAATGTTTGAATTTTTCGCCAATACGTTCATAAATAAAAGGCACGGGCTGTTTATTGATTTCTTCGCTTATAATAGAATTAAATTCTGAAATCAACAGAATATTATCTTCTTCTTTTAACTCCTGAAGCGTTTTATAAATTTCATTCAAAACCGATAAAGGGGTGATATTTTTATAAACATTTTTCAAAAATTTATGTTCAATAATTTGTGCTTTTGAAGCACTGAAATGAGTTGCCAATTCTGGCTGAATGGAATCTATTAGCTCAGCGACATCCAAAGGCACTCGTTTGGGATACAGAGCTGTGCCTTCAATTAAGTCGGTCTGCCATTTTAAACCGAAACCTACATCTAGATTTGCATGGATCAATTTTTCAAAATATTTTGGCAAATAGCCACTTGAAAAATCTTCAAATTGCAAACCATGGTCCATAATAAGTTCCAGGGTATTTTGGGCTATGGAAACAACGTCGGTTTCTATAGTTTTTATCTGTTTTGCAACTTGATTTTTAAGTGTTTTAAAATCCTCCAGCGATTTGTCCTTTAAGGTCTCAAGAAATGGAATTTGGTTTTCATCAATCCATAATTTGGCGATGGCATTAAAGTCATAAGCGATGTCCCAACTTTTATCTTCGTCGGCTTTTTCAATTGCAAAATCAACAAGCACTTTGGTCAATTCCCTATCGGTTCCGGCTTTATCAATAAGTTTGTCAACAGCTTTGTTGAGCACTTCAATAGAGTCTAACTCGACTTCAAAATTCAACGGTAAATTCAAATCGTAAGCAAAAGTCCTAATAAGTTTATGATTGAATTTGTCAATCGTGGAGATATCAAACGAAGCATAATTATGAACAATGGTATTGAGAATGGTTTTAGACTTTTTATGTAAGGCTTCAGGTTCAATTTCCAATTCCTTGACCAAAAGGGTAAACATAGTGTTTGGGCTTTCAAGGATATTTGAATTGGAAAACATTTTAAGCATTTCAATAACACGCGCTTTCATTTCGCCAACGGCTTTATTGGTGAACGTCAATGCCAAAACAGATTTAAAAGCAAGCGGATGTTTGGACTGGAATAAAATTTTCAAATAATTTTTTACAACCGTGAATGTTTTTCCACTTCCGGCAGAGGCATTGTAAATTGTAAAACCGTTAGATGTTGACATCAGAAAAAATTTCGATACAAGATAGAAACAATCAATGATTTCATAGCAATTTAATATTTTTAATTGCGCGGTTTTATGCGTAAATTTGGAAGAATTTAATATTAACTCTATAAAATAAAATATTATGGCTTTCGAATTACCGAAATTAAAATATGCGTACGATGCGTTGGAACCACATATTGATGCCCGTACTATGGAAATACACCACACGAAACACCATCAAGGCTACACCAATAATCTTAATGCAGCTATTGAAGGCACCGATTTAACAGGAAAATCTATTGAAAATATACTATTGAATCTGGACATGAACAATACCGCCGTTAGAAATAATGGAGGAGGTTTTTATAATCACTCCTTATTTTGGGAGGTAATGAATCCCGAAGGAAAAGGTTCTTTATCAGGAGAGCTAAAGGGCGCAATAGAAGCTGCTTTTGGAAGTGCAAGTGCATTTAAGGACACTTTTAGTAAAGCAGCCGCTACGCGTTTTGGTTCTGGTTGGGCTTGGCTTTGTGTTCATAAAGGAGGAAAAGTTGAAGTTTGCTCGACTCCAAACCAAGATAATCCTTTAATGCCTGGAGTGGGCTGCGGTGGCACTCCAATTTTGGGATTGGATGTATGGGAGCATGCCTACTATTTAAACTACCAAAACAGAAGACCGGATTATATCAGTGCGTTTTTTAACGTCATCAACTGGAATGAAGTTGAAAGGCGCTATGCTTTGGCTAAATAATCATTGGTGTCATTGAAGTTTTTGAAAAGCAGGCTATTGAGCTTGCTTTTTTATTTTGAGAAGTTGATAAATAGATTCCCATGTTCATGGGAAAAATATGAAAAAAGGTGAACGAGAGTTCACCTTTTTTGCCCCAAATCTACCATAAACTTAACCTACTTATGTTATGGTAAAGGCAAATATATATAGTCTTATTTCTAATTGTTAAATTTTTTAGACAAACGACTTATAAATTGGCTTAAAAGGTCAAAAGCATATTTAAAAGATTCAAAATGGCGCAAATAGTTCTGGAATATTTAAAATGAAAAAGAAATTTCAACGACAATTTTGAAGTGTCACAAAATAAAAAAAGGTGAACGAGAGTTCACCTTTTTTTGCCCCAAATCTACCATGAACTTAACCTACTTATGTTATGGTAACGCTAATGTAGATGTATTTTATTTACAGCATTATAAATATTAGATGAAATGCATTTTTTTCAGATAAAGAGGTGTTTTTTATAGATTAAGTGTTTTATTTTATGATTTTCTCTAATAAGCTCTTTCTTTATTTCCCTCATAAAAATTGATGAAACTCCTGTTAACCACACGATTGCCTCCGGGTGTTGGATAATTTCCTGTGAAATACCAATCGCCCAAGTTTTTTGGACAGGCTTTATGAAGGTTTTCAACAGGCTGAAAAATAGTTTGCACTTCTGCTTTAACGGATTCATCGCAAACCAATTCCGAAATTTTATTTTCAATGGCTTCATCCGTAAACTCTGCATAAAGGTCTTTAACAAAATTTCGAACATCTTTATCTTCCAACTCTGTTTGAGCCTTGCATTTATGATAAACTTCTTCAACCAAATGGTATTTATCAGTTTCTTTTAAAAGTGCTATCATGGCCCTGAAAGCGACAAAATCTTCCAATCTGGCCATGTCTATGCCGTAACAATCCGGATAGCGAATTTGAGGGGCAGAGGATACCACAATTATTTTTTTGGGATGCAATCTATCCATCATTTTGATAATGCTCTTTTTCAATGTTGTTCCTCTTACAATACTATCATCAATAATTACAAGATTGTCAGTCGGTTTTATAACTCCATAAGTGACATCATAGACGTGCGCAACCAAATCATCACGACTGATATCTTCAGTAATGAAGGTTCGAAGCTTAACATCCTTAATTGCTATTTTTTCTATTCTTGGCCGCTCTGAAAGAATTTCAGTTACTTTTTCAGATGAAAGTTCTCTTTTTCCTTTTAAAATGGCTTTTGTTTTCTTTTCATTAAGATATTTTTCCACCATTTCCACCATGCCAAAAAATGAGGTTTCCGCAGTATTTGGAATATAGGAAAACACCGTGTTTTTTGTGTCGTGGCCAATGGCCTCCAAAACGCGTGGCATCAATAATTTACCAAGTTCCTTTCGTTCTTGATAGATTTCCGCATCACTTCCCCTAGAAAAATAAATACGCTCAAATGAGCAAGCTTTTCGTTCCAATGGCTCAATAATTTTTGAGATTGTAGTTTCCCCCGATTTTTTTGTGATAATGGCATGACCAGGTTTAAGCTCTATAACATCCTTAAATTCGACATTGAAAACCGTTTGAATCACAGGACGTTCTGAAGCAACTACCACTACTTCGTCATCTTTATAAAAATAAGCAGGTCTAATTCCAGCAGGATCACGAAGCACAAATGAATCCCCATGGCCTAAAAGACCGGCCATGGCATAACCGCCGTCCCAATTTTTAGAAGAGCGTTTTAATATTTTTGCCACATTTAAACGCTCCGCAATTAATGGACTACATTCATTTTTATTGTAGCCTTCTTTTTTCAACTGCTTGTATTTTTTGGCAACAGCATCATCCAAAAAATGGCCAATTTTCTCCATAATGGTAATGGTATCTGCTTTTTCTTTCGGGTGCTGACCCAACCTAACAAGACCTTCAAACAATTCATTGACATTGGTCATATTGAAGTTGCCGGCCAAAATAAGATTACGGTGCATCCAATTGTTTTGTCTTAAAAAAGGATGGACGTTTTCAACACTATTTTTCCCAAAAGTGCCATAACGGACATGACCCAAAAGCAATTCACCAACATAAGGGATGTGTTTTTTTTGGAGGGCTACATCATTTATATATTCGGGATGCTCTGTAAATTCTTTGTTGATACGGTCATTTATTTGGGCAAATATATCCTGAATGGGTTGTTGGGCCACCGATCGAACCCTACTGATATAGCGCTCCCCAGGTTTAATGTCTAATTTTATACTTGCAAAACCGGCACCATCCTGACCTCGGTTGTGCTGTTTTTCCATCATGAGGTACATTTTGTTTACACCATAAAAAGCACTTCCGTATTTTTCTTTATAATACTCAAGTGGTTTTAAAAGTCGTATGAGTGCAATTCCGCATTCATGTTTTAAAATATCGCTCATTGTTGTGGTATAAGTTTAATTTAAAAACGCGCTCAATTTAGAGCGCGTTGGTTTATGATAATTCAATTTCAAATTGTGTCAATTGCTTAAATTGCAATAAACGTTTATGTATCTCATTTTTTGATAAATCCAACATACGCTCAGTCCCAAATTTTTCCACACAAAAAGAGGCCATTGTAGAACCATAAATTACGGCATTTTTAAGATTTTCAAATGATGTATCTTCTGTGTTCGCAAGGTAACCTACAAATCCTCCGGCAAAGGTGTCTCCGGCACCCGTGGGGTCAAATACCTCTTCCAAAGGCAACGCAGGGGCAAAAAACACATTGTCATTATGAAACAATAAAGCACCATGCTCCCCTTTTTTAATGACCACATATTTTGGGCCCATGTCATGAATTTTTCGAGCGGCAACCACTAGTGAAAACTCTCTAGTTAATTGTCTTGCCTCTTCATCATTTATGGTAATGACATCAACACGGGACATAACGTTATGCAAGTCATCCAATGCAGAATCCATCCAAAAATTCATGGTATCCAAAACAACCAGTTTAGGTGTTTTTTCCATTTGGTCCAAAACACTTATTTGTGTCATTGGATGCAAGTTTCCCAACATGACAATTTCGGCATCCCTATAAGCTTCAGGAACAACTGGATTAAAGTCAGCAAGCACATTAAGTTCAGTTGTCAATGTGTCTCGGGAATTCATGTCATTATGATATTTACCGCTCCAAAAAAAAGTTTTTCCTTCTTTAACAAGTTCAACACCTGAAATATCTATGCCCCTGTTTGAAAATAAGTCCAAATAGTTTTGCGGGAAATCACCTCCTACAATGGACACTATGGCGGCATCAATATTAAATTGAGAAGCTGCCAAACCTATAAACGGTGCGGCTCCGCCCAGTATTTTGTCTGTTTTCCCGAATGGAGTTTCAATGGCATCAAAAGCTATCGAACCAACTATGACCAATTTACTCATGAAGAGGTTTCAAAATTCTGTGCAAATATAAGGCTTTTAAGCACTAAAAAACGAATTTATTTTCGCCCAAAATCTGCTGGAATTTCGCCCCAAGCTCTGGTTTCCCATTTCACTATTACCGTGCTGTAGGTATTGGTCTTAAGCCATTGCTCTGCTCTTTCAACCAATTTAAAAAGGGAATCATTTTTTTCATTGCGTTTTAATTTGGTATTGCAGCACTTCTTTTTAATCCAACTTATGGCTGTTTTTGAATCGGTGTAGATTATACGATTGCTGTTTTTCTGTTTTAAAAAGGCTAAACCATGGACAATGGCCAAGAATTCTCCAATATTGTTGGTGCCTTCTTCAAAAGGACCTTGTTTAAAAAGTAATTTTTTGGTTTTGGAATCAACGCCTTTGTATTCCATTTTGCCTGGATTTCCGCTAACTGCAGCGTCAACCGCAATGGAATTATAATTGGGCTGCCCTATTTTTTTTAACTGGGCATCCGATAATTCACTTTTAAATTCTCCCTTGGCAACATAGTCTTTGAAATTGCCTTTCAAGGCTTGTTTGGCGGCTTCAAAAGTTTCAAATGATTTGTACTGTGCTCCTTGGAAATCTTTGATTTGTGCTTTACAATCGTCCCAAGTTTCAAAAACCCCAGTGTGATGACCTTTCCAAACGGTATAATATTTTTTCTTTTTTTTACTCATCTTTAGTTTCCGTGAAAGCGGAAATCTGATTAATCTTTAGTTTTATTTAGAAAACAACAATTCTTCAACAACCCTAGGGAAATGTTCCATTTCCAATTCATGGATTTTGTTGGCCACATCTTCAGGCGAATCTTTGGGGCCCACTTTACATTTCGCTTGGAAAATAATGGTGCCTTCATCATAATGCTCATTGACAAAATGGATGGTAATTCCCGTTTCAGTTTCTTTATTGGCAACAACCGCCTCATGAACAAAGTTTCCATACATGCCTTTCCCCCCATATTTGGGCAATAATGCGGGATGTATATTGATGACTTTATTTGGAAATTCGTTTAAAATCGTTTCCGGAAACTTCCACAAAAACCCTGCTAATACAATCAAATCCGGTTTGAAAACCTTTAAAATATTTAGCACATCTTCGGTTTCTGTAAAAGCTATCTTATTGAAGGAAAGCGCACTGACCTTTAACCGTTTTGCGCGCTCTAAAACTTTGGCCTGAGGATTGTTGGTGAGCACTAAAACGACAGTGGAATGCCCACTGTTTTTAAAATAGGTAATTAAATTTTCGGCATTGGTGCCACTGCCGGAAGCAAAAATTACGATGCGCTTCATTTTACAGATTATAAGGTTTGGATTGTTCAACAAAAAAAAGAATAATTATTAACATTTAAGAGGTTAAATAGAAATACTTCAATGTAATTTTAGTAAATTACAATCACATTTTTAAACTAAAGGCGTGTTATGAAAATAAAGTTTTTTATTTTTGCCAACTAATTAAAACTTAAAATTAAAAGATTATGTCAGACATTGCATCAAGAGTAAAGGCGATTATCGTAGACAAATTAGGTGTTGACGAAAACGAAGTTGTTTCAGAAGCTAGCTTCACTAACGATTTGGGAGCGGATTCCTTAGATACCGTAGAATTAATCATGGAATTCGAAAAAGAATTTGACATCCAAATTCCTGACGACCAAGCTGAAAATATTGCAACAGTTGGTCAAGCTATATCGTATATAGAAGCTGCAAAATAAGCAAAAAATTTATGGAATTAAGGCGAGTTGTTGTAACCGGCTTGGGGGCATTGACACCAATTGGTAACACTAAAGACGATTATTGGAATGGTCTTATTAGTGGCAAGAGTGGTGCGGCACCCATTACATATTTTGATACTGAAAAGTTCAAAACCAAGTTCGCCTGTGAATTAAAAGACTTTTATCCAACTGAATTTCTGGACAGGAAACTGATAAACAGAATGGATAAATTTACGCAGTATGCCATGGTAGCTTCAGATGAAGCTATTGCCGACTCTAAATTGGATTTCGATAAAGTTAATAAATTACGAGTGGGCGTTATTTGGGGGGCTGGAATAGGAGGTCTCGAGACTTTTCAGGATGAAGTTTTAAATTTTGCAGCTGGCGATGGTACCCCAAGGTTTAATCCATTTTTTATCCCTAAGATGATTGCAGACATCGCACCGGGCAATATATCCATTAAAAATGGATTTATGGGACCTAATTACACTACAGTTTCTGCCTGTGCTTCTTCAGCCAATGCCATTATAGATGCCTTAAATTATATTCGTTTAGGGCATTGTGATCTAGTGGTAACCGGTGGAAGTGAAGCCGCAGTGACCATTGCAGGAATGGGAGGTTTTAATGCGATGCACGCCTTGTCCACAAGAAATGAAAGCCCAGAAACAGCATCGAGACCTTTTGATGCGACCAGAGATGGGTTTGTCTTAGGGGAAGGCGCAGGCGCAATCATTCTTGAAGACTATGAACATGCAAAAGCGAGAGGGGCCAAAATTTATGCCGAGGTCTTGGGAGGTGGATTATCTTCAGATGCTTATCACATGACGGCACCACATCCCGAAGGTATTGGTGTTATTGCCGTTATGAAAAACTGTTTGGAAAATGCGGGTGTTAAACCCGAGGATGTTGATCATATTAACACACATGGCACGTCCACTCCATTAGGAGATGTTGCTGAACTTAAAGCAATAAAAGAGGTCTTTGGCAACCATGCAAAAAATATTAATATCAACTCTACAAAATCGATGACAGGCCATTTATTGGGTGCTGCCGGCGCAATTGAATCCATTGCATCAATTCTGGCAATGGAATACGGTATTGTGCCTCCAACAATTAATCATTCAGTTGTTGACGAAAATATCGATCCTGAACTTAATTTAACATTAAACAAAGCACAGAAAAGGGATGTTAGAGTGGCCATGAGTAACACCTTTGGCTTTGGAGGCCATAATGCATGTGTGTTATTTAGAAAAATAGATTAATACTTGAATGAAATAAACCATGTCAATTAGCTTCGTGCAAAAAATAAGAATAAATGGTTTATTACATCTGACTTTACTATAAAATATTGAATATCAGATGAATTACATTCGCAACATATTTAATTCCCGTTCAAACCATGACGGGAATTTTTTTTTGCAACTAAAAAGAATTTTAGGATTCAACCCTAAAAACAAAACACTTTATCTTAAGGCGTTTACACATCGTTCAATGAATATTAAGGACGATAAGGGGAACGCCATTAACTACGAACGGCTTGAATTTGTTGGGGATGCCATGTTAAGCGCAGTAATTGCTTCATATTTATTTAGTGAAGTCCCACAAGGGGATGAAGGCTATCTTACAAAAATGCGTTCAAAAGTGGTCAGTAGGGAACACCTTAACGAGCTTGGAAAAGAGCTCAATCTTATCGATTTGGTTGAAAGCAAAATTCCAAAAAACAACTTTGGGAGCAATATACACGGGAATCTATTTGAGGCTTTGGTTGGAGCAATTTATTTGGACAGAGGTTATAAATACTGTGAAAAATTTGTTTACAGTAAAATTATAAAGCCCCATGTTGATATAGAAACATTGGAAGGCAAGGTGATCAGTTATAAGAGCCTTTTGATTGAATGGTGCCAAAAGGAAAAAAAGACCTTTGAATACGAGGTTTATGAAGACACTGGCAATGACGAACTAAAACACTTTTCAGTAAAACTATCTATAGATAAAAAGGTTATTGCAAAAGCTAGGGCCACTTCTAAAAAAAAGGCAGAAGAAAAAGCCTCAAAGCGCGCCTTTTTTGCCTTTCAATCGAGAATTACGAGATCATTTGATGATTGATTAAATTTGAAGGATACTACAATAAAACTATAACGATTTCGTGAAAAACCGAAAACAGAATCATATAAACTTCACATCTTAATTGCAATAATATAGTATCTTTACAGTTCACGGAAGTTACGTTATGGCTTTGCATAAATTACTTGTTGACGATTTTTATGACACTTCATTCTCACTCTTGGCAATTCATTGTAGGCTGGATGATTATAGATTGGCCTATTTGCTCAATAAACATTTGGGGTTAAACCTTTCAAGAATGCCACGGGATCTAGATTATAAGTATTTTGCTGCCACATATTCTGTATATGAATGGTATAACAAAGAAAATGAGGTCTCATGGAATTTAATTTCCAATACTTGTAAAAAGGAAGAAGACGGTTTACAAAGTTCGGGGTCATTGTTTGCCACACAAAACAAAGTTTTAAAAACATATCACTTGTTGCCCGAGCATAAAAATGTAGATTATTTGGTTAAGATTACCAATGAAACACATCACTTTAATAAAAAAATTGTGCTCAGCAAAATACAGTCTATACCACAAATCGTTACCTCTTATACCATAGATACTGATAAACTAAAATCCAAAGACAATTTAATTTTTTAAGGAATGCCTAAACGGAAAAAAACAAAAATAGTAGCCACATTGGGCCCTGCCACCAGCACCAAAGAAGTTTTAAAAGCAATGCTGGATGAAGGTGCCGATGTGTTCAGGATTAATTTCTCCCATGCCGATTATGATGCAGTGGCCGAACGTATAAAAATGATTAGGGAGCTCAATGAGGAATTTGGATATACAGCTGCCATTTTAGCCGATTTGCAAGGGCCAAAATTAAGGGTCGGTGTTATGAAAGAGGAAGTTGTGGTAAATGAAGGCGATGAGATTATTTTTGCAACTGGAGAACGTTTTGAAGGCACAAAGGAACGGGTATATATGACCTATGATAGATTTCCCCAAGATGCCAAACCTGGCGAACGCATCCTTTTGGATGACGGGAAATTAATTTTTGAAGTCGTTTCTACAGATAAAAAATCTGAAGTTAAAGCAAGGGTCATACAAGGCGGACCTCTTAAATCCAAAAAAGGGGTCAATCTTCCCAACACCAATATTTCTCAGCCTGCCTTAACCGAAAAAGATATAGAAGATGCTCTATTTGCCATTGGACAAAAGGTAGATTGGATGGCACTGTCTTTTGTTAGACACGCTGAAGATTTAATGCAACTTCAAGACCTTATAAAAGAACATAGCGACCATAAAATCCCCATTATTGCTAAAATTGAAAAACCCGAAGGCGTTGAAAACATAGATAAAATCGTAGCCTATTGTGATGGGTTGATGGTGGCAAGAGGTGATTTGGGTGTAGAGATACCCGCAGAGGAAGTGCCACTCATTCAAAAGCAATTGGTGTTAAGGGCCAAACGCGCCAGGATCCCTGTGATCATTGCCACCCAAATGATGGAAACCATGATTTCCAGTTTGACCCCGACCCGTGCCGAAGTAAATGATGTTGCCAATTCAGTTATGGACGGTGCCGATGCCGTGATGCTTTCAGGGGAGACTTCGGTTGGGCAGTACCCCGTTCAGGTAATCAGACAAATGGCAAATATTATTAGAAGTGTTGAAGACTCAACATTGATCCAAGTCCCACAATCGCCTCCACACATTAAAACCAAACGCTATATTACAAAGGCTATTTGTTATCATGCAGCACACATGGCCAACGAGATTAATGCCAAAGCCATTTCCACATTGACAAACAGTGGCTATACCGCATTTCAAATTTCGGCTTGGAGACCGTCTGCCCATATTTTGGTGTTTACCTCCAACAAGCGTATTTTAACACAATTGAGCTTGCTTTGGGGTGTACAAGCGTTCTACTACGATAAATTTGTGAGCACCGACGAAACCATTGAAGACGTAAATGCCATTGCCTGTAAAAAAGGCTATCTTGATGTTGGCGATATGCTCATAAGTTTGGCGGCAATGCCGATACAGGATAAAGGCATGGTGAATACCCTGCGAGTGACTGAAATTACCAGTTGTAGTTTTTAGGGATTGTCCGTCCTATGTTTTAACTCTGTTTTACACCTTATTTTTGAATTGTTTTTGATAGCTTTTAAATATTGAAAAATTAGATTTTTGGAAAAAATATTTATTTCAAAGCATCAACTATTAACCAAACAATATAAGAAACATAAAGTAGTTAATCATAGCTGGGAATATTTTTGCCCAAAATAATGTCCCTTGTGCCAACCCAAAGATTACCTTCTCTTTTCAAATTTAAAAGTCCCGAACTGCCTCCCCTAGGCGAATTGGGATTGATTTCTCTATCTGTCAATAAACTGTCGCCTTCAAAAAGGTAACTTTCAAGCCAATAATATTTCCCATTGGGCTCAAGAATTGTAGGGTGAATATGGGCAGGTGTTGACCTATCGGGATAAACACCAGGTTTTAAAGTGTAGAATTCATATTTCCCAGAGTTGTCGGTTTTTATCCAACCCCTATTATAGCCATGTCGTTTTCCCCAACCTGTTTCACCCTTCTTTGTTGAATACAGTCCTTTTTGGTCGGTATGATAGACATAAAGGATAACATCCTTTGCAGGAGTCTTGCCATCATTTAAATAAATGGCCCCTGTCACTTTTATTTTAAGCCCTTGTTCGTTAAAATCAGGTAAAGTATCCACTGATGATAGTATTTGATCTCCATATTCAAAAACAGCCTCACAGCCTTCGCAGCGGCCACCAACCAGTTTGGGCTTATTGGTGATTAAATCTTGAGAATTTGGCAGGGCGATTTTAAATGGATTCATTCCTCTATTTTTATTATTATCAGCACACCCTGTCAAACCTAGTAGAAGTATTAATCCTATAATTACAAATGTTCGAATCGTTTTCATTTCATTGTTATTTAATTACAGCCAATGTTAAATTATGAAATTTTGAGGTAAAACTATTGAACGTTAACTATTTATTGGCAGACATTAACGGATTTCAGCTTCTTTTTTGAGAATGACGATTAATCAATAGGTTAAAACTCAAATTTCAATTGCACACTTACAACTTTTTCCTTTACTACCGCAACCTTGGTTGTTGTAGATTCAATGTTCAAATTAGACATGGAAATGCCCAAAAGCCTTACGGAGTTATGAAGTTTTTCCTGGTACAACAAATCTTTGGCGGTTTCGAGAATTAGGCTTTTGTCATTGATATAATAGGGCAGGGTCTTGCTTCGGGTTTGTAAGCTAAAGTCACTGTATTTTATTTTTAAGGTTACTGTTTTTCCTGCAACCTTGCTATTGTTCAGACGTTTTGAGACCTCTTCGGCAATGTGGGCCAGTTTTTCGAGCATGAAAATCTCCGAGGATAGATTTTCATTAAAGGTGCGTTCGGCCGCCAATGACTTTCTAATTCTATCAGACTTCACTTCACTGTTATGGATGCCCCTCACAACATAGTAGTAATACCTGCCGGATTTACCAAAATGTTCGTCGAGGTACTCAATGGTCTTGGACTTTAAATCCTTGCCAGTAAAAATACCGAGTTGGTACATTTTTTCGGCCGTCACCTTGCCCACACCGTAAAATTTCCGGATGTCGAGTTGCTCTAAAAATTCAAGAACCTCTTCAGGATTTACCGTTTTTTGTCCGTTGGGTTTGTTATAATCGCTGGCGACTTTGGCCACAAATTTATTGATGGAAATGCCGGCTGATGCTGTGAGACCGACTTCTTTAAAAATACGTTCACGAATTTCTTTGGCAATCAACGTGGCACTTGGGTTTCCCTTTTTGTTTTCGGTAACATCCAAATACGCTTCATCCAATGAAAGAGGCTCAACTTTATCTGTATAGTCATAAAAGATTTTTCTGATTTTTTTTGAAATCTCATTGTATCTATCAAAACGTGGGCGAACAAAAATCAAATTGGGACAATTGCGCTTTGCCTGTACACCACTCATGGCACTGCGCACCCCATATTTTCGTGCTTCATAACTTGCCGCACTTACCACGCCACGTTTTTCACTGCCGCCAACAGCAATGGGTTTTCCTTTAAGCTCGGGGCAGTCCATTTGCTCAACAGAGGCGTAAAACGCATCCATATCAACATGAATAATTTTACGTATTGGTAAATCGTTTGGCATAACGTAAATTTAGGCATTAAATATAGACGTCAGTTCAAGTGTTTTCATTTAAATGAAAATGTATCGAGAACAATTAATAAGATTTCCGCTTTTGCGGAAAGTGAACATGATAGAAATAGAACGAAAATTTTTAGTGCTTTCAGATGCGTTTAAAGAAGAAGCCTTTAAAAAGACCCGAATCATTCAAGGGTTTTTAAATACAGACCCAGAACGAACGGTGAGGGTGCGATTAAAAGAAAATCAAGGAATCTTGGCTGTTAAAGGATTGACTTCCAAAAATGGGATTACACGTTTTGAATGGGAAATAGACATTTCAAAAACTGATGCCGAAGCGCTTCTTAAATTATGTGAAGAAGGGATCATTGATAAAGTGAGGCATGAGGTAAAAGTTGAAAATCACATTTTTGAAATTGATGAATTTTTTGGGGACAATAAAGGATTGGTCATTGCCGAGATAGAATTAAAAACTGAAAGTGAACTCTTTGTTAAACCAAAATGGTTGGGAGTAGAAGTTACGGGACAAATTAAATATTACAATTCACAGTTGAGCAAACATCCCTTTAATACTTGGAAAAAATGAGGACATAAAAAAGCCACTTTTATAGTGGCGTTTGATTATTAAATTGAGGTATAAAAATTATTCTTCTGAAAATTCTTCAACCATTTTCATATCCTTTACTTTATAAACGTCTCCTACTTTAGTAACCGTTTCTTCTAGATTAGTAGGAGTTAATTTAGCGGGGTCGTATTCAACCATTGCCATTTTTTTATTGAAATCTACTTTGGCAAATTTTACACCGTCCATTTTGGCAATTTTCTTTTCAATGGTTCTGGCACATCCAATTTCACAGGTCATGCCTTCTATTCCAAACTCTGCTTTTGTGTAAGTTATATTTGGGTCTATTGTATTAGCCGTTAAATCTGCGGATTCAGTATCCACAGTTTTTATTTCTGGATTACCATTATTTTTACATGCTATAGTAAAAACAAAAACAACAGCAGTTAACAGTATTTTTTTGACCATATTCATTGTGGTTAAAATTTTATTGAGAGACAAAACTAATAAATATTGAGGTTCACCATTGAATATTTAACGAATTTTATGATTTTCAGTTTTTTGCATAAAAAACCCCGAAGTTGATGTTTCGGGGTTTTAATCATGAATTTTAAGTTTATGATTTAATCAAAATTAGAATTGTTAATACCTTTGTTGACCTTGATATTTGTAATATTAAAATTAATGACCTGCGGACCAGAAATTACGGTTTGACTGTAAGGGAACTGAAGCCCATTAACAGGTGAATAATTCCCAAAGTCAACAGTTGAAAGCATACTTTCGCCTTGTGCATCTATAGTAGACTCAACACGCAATAAATAGCCAGTTTTGGCATCATAATATCTATAAGAATCATTTTTGTCATCAGAAACTTTCACTTTGTAAACGTCATTGCCATCAATAGTAGTCATGCTTTCCAAACTTACCTTTGAAAGATCATAATAAAGTTCCGGAAAAATTGAATGCTCTAATTTTTTAGCCACCAATTCTTCTTCGGTCAAAGCTTTGCGTTGCCCTTGCTGTTCTGTGTAACCGGTCTCGCCGTTAAATTTTTGTTTCATGATAACACCCATTCCCTCAATAGACATCTCCATTGATTCCTTATTTGGGGACATGGCTTTAATTTCAGCGGTAGGAGCAAAAGGTACACCCTCAATTTTAACATTGGCACTTACCAATACAGTTTTTACGGCTTTAGCTTGTTCTTTTCCGCCTATGGCGCTCAAATAGCTATCCAAAACAGATTGGGTTGTAACGCCATCCGGAATGGGTTTGGAAAACACTGGTTTTTCAACTGGATTTGCATACGGGTCAAAATACTTAATTGGGATCCCTGTTTTTTCCAAATTTTCCAAAACATCACTCCCTTTACCAACAATTACAATACGTGCATTTTCACTTTTAAAATAAGTATTGGCTACTCTTTTGACGTCTTCCGCAGTAACTGCATTGATCTTCTCAAGATATGTGGTGTAAAAATCTTTGGGAAGATTATTTATCTTAATATTAAGGGCATAACGAGCTATAGTTTGCGGCTGTTCAAGTGCTCTTACAAAACTTCCCGAGTAAAGTGCTTTTGCTTTGGATAAGGCTTCAGGAGTGACCATTTCATTTTTTATGCGGTTGACTTCATTTAATATTTCAACAACAGAACTATCGGTAACTTCATTTCTTACTTGTGCATAAGCACGAAATCTTGACACAAATTTATCTGAGCTCAAATTGGCGTAAGAACCGTAGGTATAACCATGGGTCTCCCTTAGGTTTTGGTAAAGATATGCACTTCCGCCACCGCCTAAAATGTAGCTTGCAATAAGTACGGCATGGTAATCTGGATCGCCCATTTTTAGCTGTACATTGTTAGTTACAGAAACGTTGGATTGCACAGCGTTTGGCATGTCCACAAAATTGATTTGTGTAAACTGCACATTAGGACTTGCCATTGGCATTTTATTATCGGTCACAGCACGTGATTTCCAATTCCCAAATAGGTCTCTAATTTGACGCTCTACTTCAGAAGCATTTATATCTCCAATAACGACTAGATATGCGTTTTGAGGATTGGATATACTTTCGTAGTAGGCACGTACATTATCTAGGGTTATATAGTTCAATGTTTCTTCGGTAATAAATTCTCCGTATGGATGATGCGTGCCATAAACCAAGGCATTGCCTACTCGGCCAGCCACAGCATCCACACTTTTTTCTTGGGCCTTTAACCCTTCGATGGCTTTTGCTTTTTCCTTTTCAAATTCTTCCTGAACAAATAAAGGATTAATCGCTGCATCGGCCATTAATTCCAGAATACGTTTTGAATATTTTGATAATCCACTTGCAAAAGCACCGCTCCCACTGAAGTTTAAATTAGCTCCTAAAAAATCAACTTCTTCATTAAAATTATCCTTGCTAATTGTGGTTGTTCCATTCCCCAACATTGCTGCCAAAATATCGGTAATCCCAGCTTTGTCCCCATCTAACGTTGGAACGTTATCAATGGTCAGATTATAGGAAACCCTTGGCAATTTATGGTTTTCGACCACAAGAACAGTCATGCCGTTTGGGAGTTTGAATTCACTTGGAACTTGCAACTGAATTTTTGGTGCCGGTCCTGGTTTTGGTTGTTTAGATCTGTCAATTTGAGCTGAAAGCCCAAATGAAACAAACAATAATGTAATAAGTGCTAATATTTTAGTTTTCATGTATGTATGCTTTAAAGTTTTATTCATCTTTCGTTTCAGGTAAATATTCCAAAACCAAACGTTGATTTGGATTTAAATACTTTTTGGCCACTGCTTGTATATCTTCTCTTGTAATAGAACGATAAATATCGATTTCTTTATTGATCAAATCGGTATTGCCAAACATCATATAATAATTGGCCAATGAACCGGCTATTCCCAAGACGCTCGAATTTGAATTGACAAACTGATTCTCAAACTGATTTTGGAGTTTTTGATAATCCCGTTCGGAAATCAATTCGTTTTGAACCTTAACAATCTCTTCATCCATTTCAGCTAAAAAGGTATCCAAACTCACATCACCCAATGGCAAACCAAAAACAACGTACATGCTATAATCTTCCTGACTAAGGTTAATGGCCCCTGTTTGAAGAGCCATTTTTTGTTCATCCACTAATTTTTTGTACAATTTCGAAGATTTTCCATTACTCAAGTAATTAGAGATCATATCCAAAACATAGGCATCTTTGTCTTTAAACGAAGGAGTCCTGTAGGCAGCCATGATTGCAGGGATCTTAATGTTTGGGTCGTAGGCTTTTGCATGGATGGTTTCTGTAATTGGGTCTTCTTTTGGGAAGCTTCTGTTTAATTCCGAGCCTCGGGGAATTGGCCCAAAATAATCTTGGATCATTTTTTTTGTTGCAGCAATATCAATATCGCCTGCAATACTCAATACGGCATTATTTGGCACATAAAACTTTTTGTTGAATTGTTGAAATTCTTCCAATGTAGCGGCATCCAAGTGTTCCATCTCACCAATGGTTGTCCACCTATAAGGATGATTTTTGAACAGGTATTTTTTTACATTTTCAAGGAAACGACCATAAGGGCTATTATCCACACGCATACGCTTTTCTTCCTTTACGACTTCATTTTGGGTGTCAACAGCTTGTTGATCGATAACAGGGTGAAGTAATCGTTCGGATTCCATCCATAACCCTAATTCTAAATTATTGGATGGTAAGGTCGTAAAATAATAGGTTCTGTCATCATTTGTAGTAGCATTGTCCGATCCACCATAAGAACTTACAATATAGTCCCATTTACCTCTTTCTATGTTTTTGGTGCCTGTGAATAGAAGATGCTCAAAAAAATGCGCAAAACCAGTTCGTTTTGGGTCTTCATCCTTGGCGCCAACATGATAGGTTGTTGTTACGGCTACCACCGGAGCAGAATTATCTTGATGTAAGATAACGTGCAAACCATTATCTAAATCATACTCTTCAAATATAACTTCTTGTGCATTTATCAGTAAAACTGAAAAAACAAGAGCTATTAAAACAATTAATTTTTTTTTCATTATTGATCTGTTTTTTATAAGTTTTGTTATAACTTTTTGTAAGTCTCTTTTTACAGAAAGATGTTACAAGAGGTTCACAAAAATAAGAAATGATTAATTGGGTTATGTGAAATAAATGTAAAAAACCCATTTAAAATTATTTAAATACACATTTTTTCACGAAATTTAAATCACATTTTCTTTAAATTCAATACTATGAACTCTTCGTTTTCAGTTGCATTAAGATATAGTATTTTTGTTACAACGGCTTTAATAGCCTACTTTTTAATTTTGCGCTTGTTTGGACTACATGAAAACCCTTGGTTGCGTTTGTTCAATGGTGTTGCCATGGCCGTAGGGATTTTTTATGCAATTAAATATTACAAACATATTTCGGGAAAAGCATTTACCTATGTTGATGGTTTTAAAACAGGATTGATTACTGGCTTTATAGCCACCATCTTGTTTACGGTCTTTATGGCTGTGTATATGTTTCATTTAGATCCAGAATTTACCCAAAAGCTTTTGGGCGAATGGTTCAACAACTATGGTGAAGGTGCTGGAATATTGGTGTTTATTATTCTTGTTGAAGGATTGGCTTCAACCGTCGTACTTACCCTGGCATTCATGCAGATTTTCAAAAAAAGCAACAATCTTTCCCAAAACCAATAAAACGTTTGTAGTTTAATAATTTAGATGTATATTTGCACCCATTTTATAATAAAATAAACTAATTTAAACGTTACGCTATGTACGCAATTGTAGAGATAGCAGGGCAACAATTTAAAGTTGTAAAAGACCAAAAAGTGTTTGTTCACCGTTTAGCCACCGAAGAAGGTAAAGCAGTATCCTTTGATAATGTACTTCTTATTGGCGACGGGAACACTATTACTGTTGGCGCCCCGGCTATAGACGGAGCTCAAGTGGGAGCAAAAGTCTTAAAGCACCTTAAAGGTGATAAAGTAATCGTTTTCAAAAAGAAAAGACGTAAAGGTTATCGTAAGAAAAACGGTCACCGTCAAGCCCTTTCTGAAATCATTATTGAAAGCATTGTTGCTTCGGGAGCTAAAATAGCGACCAAAGCTGAAAGCGAGGGAGCCATGAAAGCGACCAAAGCTGAAAGCGAGGGAGCCAAAAAGGTTGCTCCAGTTAAAGCTGAAAAAGCTGCTCCGGCAAAAGATGCCCCTAAAGCAGAGGCCAAACCAGTAGCTAAAAAAGAAGAAGCGACTCAAGATTTAAATAGCTTGACTGTTGCTGAGCTAAGAGAGATGGCAAAAGCTAAAGACATTTCAGGATATTCTTCAATGAAGAAAGCTGATTTAATAGCTGCTTTAAGTTAATCATAAAATTAAAATCGAAATAAAATGGCACATAAAAAAGGAGTCGGAAGTTCGAAAAACGGTAGAGAATCAGAATCGAAACGCTTAGGTGTTAAGATTTTTGGTGGTCAAGCTGCTATAGCTGGAAATATTATCGTAAGACAAAGAGGCAACACGCATCACCCAGGTGAGAATGTGTACTCTTCAAAAGACCATACATTACATGCCAAAGTTGATGGCATTGTAAAATTTGAAAAGAAAACTGGAGGTAAATCCTTTGTTTCAGTTGAGCCATTTGAGGCTTAAGAAGCAAAACTTTTTAGTAAAACACTGCACATAAACTGTGTAGGTATAAAAAAATAGCTTGGGCAAATTCCCAAGCTATTTTTTTATTCAGTAGTCAAGAAAGAAGTTTTATTTGACGACATGTTCTTAAATCATTTTAAGGGGATACACCTTTCCCAAACACTTTAACATTCATTGGATTAGTTTTTTGTCACTTGTAACTTTGTCATAAAATTTCCTTTTTCTGTATCTATAGAAAGGAAATACATTCCAGGGCTTAAATAAGATACGTCAACAATTATTGCGTTGGTCGATTTGCTTTGAGGAACACCATAAATGGATTGTCCGGTTAAAGAATAAACGGTAATCTTATTGATGCCTATGTTTTCTTTCAATTGGATATTCACATTTTTATTTGCTGGATTAGGAAAGATTTTAACTTCTGTAATTTTTTTACCGGTAAGCCCCAACGAATTGTCATTCAAACCAGTACCCTGCTCAACAATTGCAGTTGAAAACAACAAATCCTGATTACCGTTATAAAGTGGATCGGTATCGTTTGTGCCCCCTATATCAGACGCTGAACCGTTAAGTACAGACCCCGGAGAACTGGCAGTGGCCGCTATTAATCTAAAGTTGGAGTTATCGGTCATATTTAAAGCTGCCAAGGGGACATAAAAATCAAAAAAGACAACACTGCTTGTACAATTAATGTCTTGTGATAATGCATAAGACCGTTGTGAATTTGAACCAATACCAAATGATGCCAGATTAGTTCCGGCAGTAGTTCCGTCGACATTATCGACAAAAATGCCCGCGCCTCCACCACTTTTAAGTTGAATTTCGAATTCAAAACCAGGATTTCCCGAAACCGAATTGGGATCACTTGCTCCAAAGAGAATATCAGTATCGACCAACACACTAAAACCAAACGCTCCAGCACCTGGGTCTTTTGCCATTCTCAACCTAAATTGAAGCAGTTCATCTCCTGAACCCGAAATCCCATCTGGATCACCAATAAAGTAGTAAGACCCATCCGCACCGGTATTTGGATCGTCAACAATATCCGTTGGCCCACAAGTACTGCCGGTCCCTAAATCCCCACTTGGCTCCGCACTTACTTGTGGAATGGCTAAGTAAGGTATTTCAAATTCTGATTGATCGTCACTAACAAAGACCGATCCCGTGGTGGTCACCCAACCATCACCATTTGGATCCATTGGATTGCCTGCAGGAGTTGCAGGACTATAAATGTTTCCAGGAGTTTGAGCATTAATTTCAAAACTGGTCAATGCCAATAAAAAGATCGCAACTGCCGTGCCTTGTTTCATCAAAAAAGTAATTTTGTTCATAATTGAGAATTAATAGTTTGCATATGATTTTGCCACCAAAGTTAACAATACTTTTCAATAATAAAACAGTGGTTTGAAGGTGACAAAAAATATTATGAAATGTTTGGATGAAAAAGGACTCAGATGGCTTGCCCGAATAAAAAAAGACTGTCATGATTCATTGGACAGCCTCTTTTTTCATGAACTATTCATTTGTTTTTGAAATCCTTGTCAACCCTTTAAACTCGCTTTTAAATATTCGCGGTTCATTCGTGCAATGTTTTCCAGTGAGATTCCTTTGGGGCATTCCACTTCGCAAGCCCCGGTATTGGTGCAATTGCCAAAACCTTCTTCGTCCATTTGTTTTACCATGTTCAGCACGCGCTCCGTGGCTTCTACTTTCCCTTGTGGCAATAAGGCGAACTGGGACACTTTGGCGGAGACAAACAACATCGCACTGGAGTTTTTACAGGAAGCCACACAAGCTCCACAACCAATACAGGTTGCCGCATCAAACGCCGTATCGGCATCGTGTTTATTTATGGGAATGGCATTGGCATCAATGGTATTTCCAGAAGTGTTTACCGAAATAAACCCTCCGGCATGTTGGATTCTATCAAATGAACTTCGATCAACAACCAAATCTTTTATAACAGGAAATGCTTTAGCTCTAAAAGGTTCTATATAAATGGTGTCTCCATCATTAAACTTACGCATGTGCAATTGGCAGGTTGTTACACCTCTATCCGGACCATGGGCTTCTCCATTGATATATAAGGAACAGGTTCCGCAAATCCCTTCACGACAATCATGATCAAATGCTACTGGATCTTTGCCTTTATTGATAAGCTGTTCGTTCAACACATCCAACATCTCAAGGAAGGACATATCCGGTGAGATATTTGTAATGGCATAATCCACCATTTTTCCCTTATCGTCCGCATTTTTTTGACGCCAAATCTTTAACGTTAAATTCATTTTTAAGTTATTTTGATTTTAAGTTATTTAGTTATTATGTGAACCACGGGTTCAATTGTAATAAATGTAACAACTTAAGTTTCTTTTTGATTTTTTAAATACTTGATGTACCCATTTAAAATTTTTAATGTTTTATCATGTATTATTCTTAATTCATTTAATATGTTTTCTTGAAAGTGAAATCTTCCGTAGCCTTCGGCAATATTATTTCCAACAGAACGGGATGACCGTTTGATTTGATTCATTAAGCCAAACTTTTCAAAATCGGGAAGTTTGGCCACTATTTCCCTGGCAACAAATAATCTTAAATT
>DASWKU010000361.1:0-3758 GCA_036396455.1 Flavobacteriaceae bacterium | reverse complement strand
AGGGTTGTAAAAGAGCACTTTTGGAATTGCATATTCGTCAAACCAAGTGTTCTGATTTTTGATAAAATATATTTTTCTGATTCCCTGGCAATATCAGTGGCCAAAATCGGATTTCCCTTTTGTGCAAAATAAACGGCATCGATACCGCTTCCGGCATTGATTTCAAGGATTTTATCGTTGGACTTCAAATAGAAATCAACGTGATTACGAATGCAATTTCTTCTGGCAATATCTATAGGGTTTTCCTGACTTAATTTTTCATATTCTTCATAAATTGACGAAAATCCCTTGTCTATGTTTCTAAAAAGTTCAGTTTCCATTTTGGTGCAATTTTTTTAAAACCAAACCATCCACAATAACACTTGGAACATAATATCCCAATTTTGCAATCGATTTAATTTTCTCAAAATTTAATTCGGAAGGGTCTTTTAAAATTGATTTCAATTTTTTGATTCCTTGACTTTTTCTATATTCTTTGTGTACAAAGCGGTGTAATTTTTTATAGAATTTTGAGTTATGTGTACCTCTAAACATCATGGCCAAATCATCAGAATCGGTCCAATTGGCTTTCAGTTTTAAATCGTCTTTTACTTTTTCATAAAATTTGGTCCCCGGCAGGGGATATGATACAGAAATACCCAAATTGTCGGGGATTAGATCTTTTATCATTGTAATTGTTTTATGGATATCTTCATTGGTTTCACCCAGATAGCCAAACTGAATAAAAAAGGCAACACGAATTTGTTTTTCTTTAAGCAATCTAGTGGCTTCATAAATTTGTTCAACAGTAGTTCCCTTATCCATGGCATCCAAAATCTTTTGCGAACCGCTTTCGGCACCCACCCAGACTTCTTCAAGACCACTTTCAACTAAGGCATCAATAGTATCTTCTTTTAATAATAAATCCACTCTACTTTGGATATAATATGAGATGTCTAAATGTTCTTTTTTTAGTTCTGTATTAAACTCTTGGACCCAATTGGGTTTTAATCCAAAAATGTCATCACACATCCAAAAACGCTGAACATGATATGTGTTTACTAAATGTTTTAAATGTTTTACAATGTACTGTGGAGAGTGCGAATTATATCTGTTGCCATAAATGGGTTTAGCACACCAATTACATTTATATGGACAGCCACGTGTTGTGGCAATATTAAGCGTGAATTCCTGTTTGCTACGTTTCCAAATAGCTTTATACCGTTCGATATCAACCAAATCCCATGCAGGGAATGGTAAATCGTCCAAATTTTTGAGTACCGGTCGTTTTGGATTGACTATTGTCGTTGCTTCTTTTCTAAAAACAATTCCAGTTATACTTTCGGTGGGTTGTTGTTTTTCAATAGCATTAATAAGTTCCAATAAGGTTAATTCTCCCTCACCTTGAATTATAAAATCGGCACCTTTGTCTAGATATTTATCGTAATGGTCAGTGGCATCAGAGCTGCAAACAATTACCGTACAATGGTTTTTTTCCCCAAATGCAATCATGTCATAGGCTGCATCCCTCATATTGGTAAGGCACATTTTGGTTAAATAATTAAACCCATCATCATAAAGCACAAAGTATTTAGGTTTTTTTTCGTTTAAATAGCGTGTTATTATATTCGGGTCCTCTAAAAGGTTTGTATCAAATAAATTCACAGAATAACCATGTTCTCTTAAAAATGATACTGCATACAATGTGCCTAATGGAGGATAAGGTGTTTTATTTTTCCATTGTTTTGCATCAAGTTTGTAAAAGTATGTGTTGGAAACAACTATGTTAATCATAAAAATAATTTCTCAAGATTAAACGATTATTTCTTAATATATCTTTTTGATATCTTTCAAATAGTGTAAGTATCCTTTTTTCATAGTTTAAATTATGACCTTTGAATACACCGTTATTTATCTGTAATTCATTTGTTTTTAATGACTCACAATGAATTTCATTCCCTTTTCCTAGCTTATTTAAATAAAAACTAAGCATTGAGTTTCCTAATTTTAAAAAAAAAATAGTAGAAAATAAATTTTCAATATTTCTTTTTATGAATGAATCTTTTATAGAAAAAGTATCATTTTTTTTGAAAGCAATGTTAGGTAGAAAGTTTAAAACCCAGCTTTCATTTTTTGAAATAAATTTTTCATAAAGTCCAGAATCTACAACAGGGATTAAGGTTGCAATTTCGATTGCAGAATATATGTTTTGTTTTTTTATGTATAAATTATTCCAGTCCAAAAGAAAATTAACACAGAAACTTTTGCGAGCAAAGACTCTTCTAAAGCAACCAATTAAAAATTTTGAAATAACGATATTGCCGGGCTTTGTAATAACAAAAAAATCAATATCAGAAGTTTTGTCCATATACCCTTTTGAAAGTGTTCCAGAAATCATGACAGATTGAACGAATGGAAACAAACTTAATACTTTGGCCATTTTTTTGGCTTTCTTCATTTTACGTAATGCATTTCTATTTCCATTAATTCTTCGTTTTACCCAATCAGGCTGATTTATTGGAAGATAAAACTCATCTATTTTATAAATAGTTTTTTTTTTCAAAAGATTGGCAAGTTCAATTTCTACCTGTTCTCTATTTTCTAAATTCGAAAACATATAAATCTCTTCCATTTTTAACGGATATTTAAAAATTGAGAAATAGAGTAATGTTTTTAAGGTATTCACTAGCAAATAAAGTTTTTATAATTTATTGCTGAATTATATAGTTGACTATTTTTTTTGAAGCTCAAACTTGAAATCTACCATGACAACTTCTGATACTTTATTCTTTACAATTTTTGGGATGTCAATTTTAAAATCTGAGGCCAAAACTTCAAACTTTCCATCAATGACAATCTTATCATCGTTTTTATAAACTGTAACAGGGATATCTTCAATGGTCTTGGTTACCCCATGAAAGGTGAGGTCACCACTTATTTTAAAACTACGTGTTGCTTTTTCCAGAGAAAAATCTTTGATCTTTCCTTGAAAAATAGCCTTTGGATATTTGTCTGATTCAGCATAGTTTTCATTGAAATGCTCTTCCATCAGGGCATTTTTAAAACGGAATCCCTTAACCAAAACCAAAGCAGCAAATTCGCCATTCTCGGTATTTAAAATAGCCGTAGCAGAATTGTTTTTAGCAGCTACTTCTTCAAAAGAAGGTACTGAAGCTTCAAAATTTATTGCCCCAGTTTTTGTGAGATATTTTCCTTGCGCAAAGCTAAATGCACCAACAAAAAATAATATGTAAAATAATGTTTTCATGGCTTATTGTTCAAGTAATCCATCAGTTTCCCATTGAATGATGATGTCAATTAAGTTTTGAGGCAACTTAGGGCCGCCAAGAGGCATCAAACTTCCTGAGCTTTCGCCAGTAATTCTGCCTATAAGATCTCTGTTTTCAACGGCTTCTTTGACATTTTCATATAAAAGCAATGACATTGGCGCCCCATTAGTTGGTGGATCATTATGACAAGTAATACAATTATTGTCTATAATGGTCTTTACATTTGCTTGATAAGTAACTGTATCAGGTAAAGGTTCAGCATCAATTAAATCGTCTTCACTCACATTGGTACAACTTGAAACAATTGATAACATTGAAATCATTAATAAAATCTTTCTCATAATATCACTAATTAAAAATACGGGTTAGATTAAAACCAAAATAGATGTCACCATCACCCCAATCTCCAGTTGCCTGTCCCAGAAAACCATTGGTGTTCATGGCTTGGGCGTTCGTAAAATGCATTTGGAATACATGCCCTCCAGTTTC
>DASWKU010000360.1:0-14434 GCA_036396455.1 Flavobacteriaceae bacterium | reverse complement strand
TTGTAAAGGTTTTTTTCTATTTGAGTTCCTTGTTCCGCCATGGATTGTTGTGCATTTGCAATATCTTCTTCGGAATAAGGCACACCCAATTTCACCATGGTTTTCATTTTGGTCTCGGTTTGCGATTTGTTAAGTTCGTTTCTTGTCAACCATTTATAGGAAGGCATTATCGAACCTGACGATGTGCTTTGAGGATCGTAGAGATGGTTCAAATGCCAATTGTCAGAATATTTCCCACCTATACGATGAAGATCCGGTCCTGTGCGCTTACTTCCCCAAAGGAACGGATGATCATAAACATATTCCCCTGCTTTGGAATATTCGCCGTAGCGTTCCACTTCGCTTCTAAATGGCCGTACCATTTGTGAATGACAGGACACACAGCCTTCCCGAATATAAATGTCACGTCCTTCCAGTTCCAAAGGTGTATAGGGTTTTACACTACTAATGGTTGGGATGTTGGATTTTACCAATATCGTCGGAATAATCTGTACAATGCCCCCAATAAGAATGGTTATAGTGGCAAGAATGGTCAATTGCACAGGCTTACGTTCCAACCAAGTATGCCATCCTTCTCCAGAGACACGTTTTTTTGATACACGTTCCAAAGCTGGAGCCTCGGCGAGTTCATCTGCAACATTATTTTTGGAAGTCCTTATGGTTGTAATAATATTGTAGGCCAAAATGAACATACCCACAATATATAATGAACCTCCAATGGCACGCATCCAGTACATTGGAATGATTTCAAAAACGGTTTCCAAAAAGTTACCATAAACCAATGATCCATCAGGATTGAACTGTTTCCACATACTGGCTTGGGTAAATCCTGCGACATACATGGGCAGTGCGTACATGATGATACCCAAGGTTCCAATCCAAAAATGAAGATTTGCCAATCCTGTTGAATGTAATTTGGTTTTAAACAGCCTTGGTACCAGCCAATAAATCATACCGAAGGCCAAAAAGCCATTCCATGCCAAAGCACCAACATGTACGTGGGCAATGATCCAATCTGTAAAATGGGCTATGGCATTGACATTTTTAAGGGATAACATTGGGCCTTCAAACGTTGCCATTCCATATCCTGTGATGGCCACTACCATAAATTTTAAAACAGGATCGGTTCGTACTTTATCCCAGGCACCACGAAGGGTCAGCAACCCATTGATCATTCCTCCCCAGGAAGGCATAATCAACATAACGGAGAATGCTACTCCTAAATTTTGTGCCCATTCGGGTAGTGCTGTATACAATAAGTGATGTGGTCCAGCCCAAATGTAGATAAAGATCAAGGACCAAAAGTGAACGATGGACAGTCTATAGGAATAGATGGGCCTATCGGCGGCTTTTGGCACAAAATAATACATCAATCCCAAAAAAGGTGTGGTCAAAAAGAAGGCTACGGCGTTATGTCCATACCACCATTGTACCAAGGCATCTTGAACCCCGGCATAAGCCGAATAACTTTTTAAGGCACTTACAGGAAGTTCGATACTATTAAAGATATGAAGTACGGCAACCGTAACAAATGTGGCTATGTAAAACCAAATGGCCACATACAAATGGCGTTGTCTTCGTTTTAAGATCGTGCCAATTAAGTTCCAACCAAAGGCTACCCAAACCACAGCAATGGCAATATCAAAGGGCCATTCCAATTCGGCATATTCCTTGGACGTTGTGAAACCTAACGGAAGTGAAATTGCCGCTCCTACAATAATGAGCTGCCATCCCCAAAAATTGATGTTGCTCAATAGGTCACTGAACATTCTAGCCTTTAGCAAACGTTGTGTGGAATAATAGACTCCAGCAAAAATGGCATTACCTACAAAGGCAAAAATAACGGCATTGGTGTGCAAAGGCCTTAAACGGCCGAAGCTTAACCATGAGATGCCTTCAGTTAAATTTGGGAATAAAAACATAAAAGCCAGTAGCAGTCCTACCAGCATGCCGACAACTCCCCAAAGCATGGTTGCGAAGAGAAATTTTTTAACGATCTTATTATCGTAATAAAACTGTTGTACTTCCATAATGATTAATTGATTTTTTTGGTTTTGGATGGTTTAGTTTGATCTTTTATGAGTTCGTCTTCAAAAAGCATTCTGATTGACGGTGTATAACTGTCGTCATATTGCCCATTTTTTACAGCGATTATAAAAGCTATAAAGAAAACAATAGCCACAATGACACTGATGCTCAGTAAAATATATATAACACTCATACCTGTTTGAAGTTATGGTTCAAAATTACCTTGGTCCGTTTTTTTAAAACATGACTTTTATCATGTTGTTTTGGTTTGTCATCATTCAATCTTTTTCCCAAAAAATTTGTAGCTACAGTTGTAAAAATCACAACGCTTATGGAGCTCAAGGGCATCAAAATGGCCGCTACAACTGGCGACAATTGGCCAGAAATGGCATAGTAAAGACCTATAATGTTATACATAAATGACAATGCGAAACTCCATTTTATAATCGTAATGGCGCTTTTTGATGCTTTGATGAACCTGGACAGCAGATTCAATTGTGAAGCATCCAATATGGCATCACAAGCTGGAGAAAACACATTGACATTTTCAGACAATGCAATCCCAACATTGCTTTGTGCCAAAGCTCCGGCATCATTAAGACCATCTCCTACCATGAGCACTTTGGCACCTTCGGTTTGATGGTATTTAATGTATTCCAATTTGTCATCGGGTTTCTGGTTAAAAAGGAGTTTTGTTTTAGCCGGCAATAATTTTCTTAAATTTTCGAGTTCACCTTCATTGTCCCCCGAAAGAATGACCAAATCGAAGCGTTTTTTTAGAGAGTTAAAAAGTTTGGATACCCCTTTTCTATACCTGTTATAAAATGTAAATTTTCCTTTATAAGAATTGTTGGTACTGACATGAACCGAAGTATTCAAAACTGCATGCTCTTGGGTATGGCCAACAAATTCTGCCGAACCTACCTTGATGGAATGGTCAAGATATGAAGCCTCTATCCCTTTGCCCAGATGTTCTTCAAAATGATCCAATGTAACAATATGGTGCTCTTTAAGCATTTCGTAAAGTGTTCGGCTTAAAGGATGGTTGGAACTTCGGAGTGTGTTTTTCAGCAAGGTTTCTTCAGAATCCGAAAGGTTCAACCCTTCATAAGTTGCTGAACTTTTTTGGTTGGAAGTGAGAGTACCGGTCTTATCAAAAATAATCGTATCAATGCTTGCCAATTGTTCAATGACCGAGGCATTTTTAACGTAGAATTTCAATTTTCCAAAGATGCGCAAAATATTTCCAAGCGTAAAAGGAGCAGACAGAGCAAGCGCACACGGGCAAGCAATAATCAATATGGCAGTAAAGACATTCATGGCTTTTGAAGGATCCACCAACACCCAAAAACTGGTGGAAATGGTGGCAATTGTCAATATGGCAATGGTAAAATATTTGCCAATGGAGTTGGTCAAGGTTGTAAAACCAACTTCTTTGTTTTTATTGAACACATCATTGCTCCATAGTTGGGTGAGGTAACTTTGTTCAACCGATTTTAAGGCTTCCATCTCAATAACTCCGGAAGTTTGCTTGCCACCAGCATAAATTTTGTCGCCCGATTGTTTGGTAACCGTTTCAGATTCCCCGGTAACAAAACTATAGTCAATTTGGGCATTCCCATTTATGAGGATGCCATCAACAGGAATCAGTTCTTCATTTCTAATTAAGAGCCGATCACCTTCTTTAATGTCATAAACCTGAATGGGTGTTTCCTTTTTATTGTGAATTTTAGTAATGGCAATTGGGAAATACGATTTGTAATCCCGTTCAAAAGATAAGAACGAATAGGTCTTTTGCTGAAAAAATTTCCCGATCAACAAAAAGAAAACCAATCCGGTAAGACTGTCAAAAAAGCCTGGACTCAAGTTAAAGACAATATCTACGGTACTTCTAATAAACAGAACGGCAATGCCAAGGGCTATGGGCACATCCATATTTAAAAGTTTGGTGCGCAAGCCTTTGTAGGCTGAAATAAAGTAATCCTGTGCTGCATAAAAAACTACGGGCAACGAAAAGGAAAACATGAGCCATCTAAAAAGAGGCTTATATTGCTCCAACCAATACTCGTTGACTCCTGCCTTGTCGGCAGACAGGTCAAAGTATTCGGGGAAGGACAGAAACATGACATTACCAAATACAAAACCTGCAATGCCCAGTTTATAAATTAATGTTCTGTCTATGTGCTTTTGTCCTGTTCTAAAATCATCAAGAGAAATATAGGGTTCGTAACCAATGGAACTTAACAGCAAAACCACTTCTTTTAGTGGACATTTTTCGGCATTGAAAATGATACGAACTGTTTTCTTCCCGAAGTTCACCTGTGAAGAAGAAATGTCCCGATTGAGTTTGTTTAGGTTTTCCAAAATCCAAATGCACGAACTGCAATGGATATGTGGAATAAAGAGTGTAGCAATTTGGGTCTTGCCATCGTTGAATTCAGTAAGTTTTTCAATGATATTATCCTGTGCAAGAAAATCATATTTGCCCTGAATGTCTTTAGGTATGGCTCCTGGAGACGATTGTAAATCGTAGTAACAGGTCAGATCATTTTCGGCAAAAATCCCATAGACGGCTTTGCAACCATTACAGCAGAATGATTTTTCATCAAACAAAATAACATTTTTGCCACAATGATCACCACAGTGGAAGCATGTTTGGTGTTCCATAATTTGCTCGTTTACCTTGGGCAAAGGTTCAAAATGGTCTCGTTAAAAAATATGATATTTGTCAGGTTTTAACTAATTTTACAAGATTCAAAAAATAAGGGTATGAGTAGATGTGATCAGTGTATTGTTAAACAGTTCAATTCTTTAAAGGCATTGACCAAAGATGAACTTTTGCGAATTTCCAATTGTAAGGTCACTAAAACGATCAAAAGAGGAGAAGTCATTTTTAGTGAGGGTGATAAGATGAATGGGGTTTACTGTGTGAAGGATGGGATTTGTAAATTATCCAAATTAAGTGAAAACGGAAAAGATCAAATAGTAAAATTAAATTTTAAGGGAGATATCATGGGGCATCGTTCCATTATTGGAGAAGAAACAGCCAATTTGACGGCCATAGCCCTAAATGATATGGAGGTCTGTTTTATACCAAAGTCTGAAATTTTGAACGATTTGGAAAAAAACCCCAATTTTTCTCTTGATATTTTAAAACAGATGGCGCATGACTTAAAGGATTCAGATGACACCATCGTCAATATGGCCCAAAAATCGGTAAGAAAACGTTTGGCCGACGCATTGCTCTATATGCATACTAATTTTGGTGTTGATGAAGACCATTTTTTAAATGTCGTTTTATCCCGTGAGGATTACGCCAATATTGTAGGGACCGCTACGGAATCTGCCATTAGAATATTGTCCCAATTTAAAACCGAGGGTTTAATTTCCACTTCGGGCAAACAAATAAAAATTAAGAATATTGAAGGCTTAAAACGTGTTGAATAATCCCATAATTTTAAAGAAAGACCTGTGAGGTTTTTAAAACCTCACAGGTCTATAATTTATCCTAACTTGTCTTCTTTTGGAAAGTTTTAAAAATTACTGAAATTCAATCTATTAGCACTTTAAAAATTAAATCTGTCATACTAAGGTGAACTGGTCAGAGGAATCCCTTTTTAATCCAATTGAAAAGATTTCACTTCCTTAAATGGGTTCGCTTGCACGTGTTCCATTTTATCCCGATAAGGTTTCCAAGAATCGTTAAAGAATGTATTTGTTTTGTCCAAAGCCTCGTTTAAGGCATCTTTGGCATTTTTGATCAAGGTGGCTTCTGTTGAGGTCAATCCATGTTGTCTGGTGCCCACATAAAATCTGGCAAGACTTAAACGTTGCGTGACGGTAACTTCACGATTTCGTGTGATGCCTTGCCGTTTATCTTCTTTTCCTAGATAAATATCAATGAGTTCATCAATTTGTTTTATAATGTCTTTGGAAGATTTGATATCACTTTTGTATTGGTCTTTATCCAGTTTCTTTAAATCGGTTTGGAATTTTTCTGCAATTTGTTTGCTTTCCACCAATTGCTTTACGGCATCTGCGACGGTTTGCTGTATGCTTTCTAAAACTTTAGAAGTAGTATAGACTTCATCAATATTTGAAATAGAAACATTAAGTCTGGGGTCTGTTTTTACGGTTATCATTTCTTCAGAAGTTTGGTCACCAAAAGTCATGACCACTTTGTAAGTTCCGGGCTTGACGGATACACCTCCCGGTTCTCTGTTTCGTTTTCGTATGGTTCTTGATGGTCTGTCTACTCCTGCTTCATCCATGTACCAAGTCGTTCTATAAATTCCTGAAGAATCAGGAGCTTTTTCTTTAAGGGTCCTGATCAAACGGTCACCGTCGTAAATGGTCATGGTTATGGAATCCCATTTTACTTTAGCAACTTCTTTTTCTGAAGTCTCGTCCGTTTCATCCTCATCTTCATCTTTCTTCTCATCCTTATCCTCCTCTTTTTTTGGATCGTCTTTCTTTTCATCAATCTTAACATAATACGATACCTGCGCTCCAGAGTTTCTGTTTTCGCCATTAAACATATCATCAGCACCAAAACGGCTGCCAGTTGGTTGTTGGTAAGCTGACTGATAGGCAATAGGAGGATTAAAGAGCTCCAATTTTTGATTGAGAATGCTTTTGTTTTTAGCCAAGTCACGCAGAGGTCTGATATCATCCAAAACCCAAGCGGCACGACCAAAGGTACCGATCACCAAATCGTTTTCCCTTGGGTGAATTACCATATCGTTCACAGGAACTGTTGGGAATCCTTCGGTCCATTTGGTCCAAGTGTTTCCAGCGTCCAATGACATATAAAGACCATCATCTGTTCCTAAAAACATTAAGTTCGGCTCTTCAATATCTTCAATAATGGAAAGCGTAAAGCTTTTTACATCATTTTCATCCACAATACGTTGCCAGGTTTTTCCATAATCTTTGGTACGATAGGCATAAGGTGTGTAATTAAAGCGTCTGTAATCGTTGGCGACCAATAAGGCTTCTCCTTTGTGTTTGTTGGAGGCTTTTATTTGTGGAATCCAGCTGCCTTGGGGCAACCCTTTAATGTTTTTGGAGACATCGGTCCAAGTCGTCCCACCGTTTTGGGTCACTTGTACGCGACCATCATCGGTTCCTACCCAAATCATGTCTTTTTCGACGGGAGATGGTTCAATCACTATAACGGTTGTATAATTTTCGGCACCTGTTGCATCCATAGTAAGGCCACCACTTTGGTCCTGTTTTTGTTTTTCAGGATCATTGGTGGTCAAATCTGGAGAAATGACTGTCCATGTTTCTCCTTTATCGGTAGATTTATGTACAAATTGACTTCCGAAGTAAATGGTACTATTATTGAAAGGGTCAATATTTATGGCCGAATTCCAATTGAAGCGCAATTCTACCTTTGGATCTGGATGGGTTGGTCTTACAATATAATTATTACCGGTTTGCCAGTCATATCGGCTTACATAACCCTGTTGGCTCATGGACCATCCATAACGCGAGTCGTCCTTATCGGGAACGACATCAAAACCGTCCCCAAAACTTATTTCTTGCCAATAGCTGTTACGTATACCTTGGTCTTTCCAGACATAGGCTGGGCCTCGCCACGAACCGTTATCCTGCATGCCTCCATAAACATTGTAAGGAAACTCGTTGTCAACAGCAATATGATAAAATTGTGCGACGGGGAGATTGCCTATAAAACGCCAGGTTTTGCCACCATCACGGGTAATGTTCATACCTCCATCATTGCCATCCATCATAAATTGACCATTGGTTGGATGGATCCACCATGCATGATGGTCGGGGTGAACACCGTTGCTCACGCCATAAGCAGGCATAAGTTGTGCAAAGTTTTTGCCACCATCTTCACTCACATTGACATAAGTAAACACCGAATATACCCGGTTTTCATTTTGTGGGTCCACATAAATTTCTGAATAATAAAATGGTCGATTTCCGATATCATCCTTATCATTGATTTTTTTCCACTTAAATCCGCCATCCTCACTTTTGTAAAGTGCATTTTTTTCCGCTTCCACCAAAGCATAAACAATATTGGGTTTATTAGGTGCAATGGCAACGCCAATACGTCCTAAATTACCTTTAGGGAAACCGTCTTCCTCTGTAACCTTTTTCCAATTTTTGCCCTTATCATAAGTGATATATAATCCTGAGCCTTCACCACCCGAATTGAAAAACCATGGGTCACGTTTGTGTTCCCACATGGCGGCAATCAGTTTATTGGGATTGGTTGGGTCCATGACCAAATCGGCTGTTCCGGTTTTATTGTTTACAAAAAGAATGTTTTCCCAGGTTTTACCGCCATCGGTGGTTTTGAACACACCACGTTCGGGATGTTCTCCCCAAGGCGAACCAATGGCACCGACATAAACAATGTCAGGATTTGTGGGATCAATAACAATACGATGGATATGACGGGTTTTTTCCAAGCCCATCGACATCCAGGTTTTACCGCCATCGAGCGATTTGTAAATACCATAACCGCCGTTTAAACTATTTCTGGGATTGCCTTCACCAGTTCCAACCCAAACCACACTAGGGTTGGATTGCTGGATGGCAACGGCTCCAATGGAAGCAGACACTTCCTTTTCAAATACAGGAGTCCATTTTATACCACCTGAAGTTGATTTCCATAAACCACCGGAGGCTGTGCCAACATACATGATATCCGGATTGTTGTTTACGGCATCAATGGCAGTGACCCGACCCGACATACCACCAGGCCCGATGTTACGGGGTGTCATGTGTTTTGCCAAATCCATTGAAAATTCTTGAGCGAGCAAAGAAAATGATGCCATTAGCATCATGAAGAACAAAGTTTTTTTCATTATAAATAAATTAGTGGAACTAAATATAATAAAAACTTATTACAGAATTCTTAAAATAGATGTTAATGGGTCGAAACTTATCATTTAAAAGTATTATTTTTATGAAGCTATGACAGATAAGAAGTTTAGAAGAAAAGGGTTCATCTTTAAAACATACAAAACTCCTTTTCAATCGCCTTTTGATAAACTCTTTGATATTTTTAAAGAGCTGATCACTCATACTTCAGGCGATTTTGATGAAGCCATCGATTGGTTGCGGGAATTGGATAAGGAATATGAATTGACCGCTCCGGAATATACCATAGACGATTTTATTGAAGATTTAAAGAAAAAAGGCTATATCAGGGAAGAGCTAAAACCGGATGGAAAAGGAGGTATGGCCATTACGGCAAAAACAGAACGCGCCATTCGTCAAGCGGCTTTGGACCAAATTTTTGGGAACATTAAACGCAGTGGCCAAGGCAACCATAGAAGTAAAAACCCCGGAATAGGGGATGAGCATACTGGCGATTTTAGGGATTATCAGTTTGGGGATGCTTTGGACAAAGTGTCGATTACCGAAAGTTTAAAAAATGCCCAAATCCATCATGGGATTGGTGATTTCAGTTTGGCCGAGGATGATTTGGTGGTTGAAGAAACGCTTCATAAATCCCAAATGAGCACCGTTTTGATGATTGATATCAGCCATAGTATGATCCTTTATGGTGAAGATCGTATAACTCCTGCAAAAAAAGTGGCGATGGCGTTGGTGGAATTGATCACAACACGTTACCCAAAAGACACCATCGATATTTTGGTTTTTGGCAACGATGCATGGCAAATCGAAATCAAGGATCTGCCTTACTTGAACGCCGGGCCCTACCACACCAATACGGTTTCCGGACTTGAATTGGCCATGGATTTACTGCGGCGCAAGCGCAATACCAATAAACAAATTTTTATGATCACCGATGGCAAACCCAGTTGTTTGCGTATGCCGGATGGTCAATATTATAAGGATAGTGTTGGTCTCAATCCTTATATTGTCAATAAATGCTATGCCAAAGCACAACAGGCCAGGAGATTACATATTCCCATTACGACCTTTATGATTGCCAAGGATCCTTATTTGATGCAATTTGTGAAGGAGTTTACCTATGCCAATCAGGGAAAGGCATTTTATACAGGATTGAAGGGATTAGGGGAAATGATATTTGAAGATTATGAGACCAATAGGAAAAAAAGAATTAAAGGTTGAAAATTAGATGAAAGAATATAGAGCCAAGAATCAAGACAAAAGACCATATTAATGAAAATAGAATCTATAAATACATTAGGCGATTTAAAAAAAGCAGGATATCAATCCAAATCCATAAAAGATGAGTTACGGGACAACCTCATTCAAAAGATAAAAAACAAGGAAACCACTTTTGAAGGTGTTCACGGTTATGAAAGTTCGGTCATTCCCGAATTGGAGCGCGCCATTTTATCCAGACATAATATCAATCTCCTGGGATTGAGAGGACAGGCCAAAACACGGTTGGCGCGTTTGATGGTGAATATTTTGGACGAATACATCCCTGTGGTTGAAGGCTCCGAAATCAATGACAATCCCTTTCATCCCATTTCAAGATATGCCAAGGAATTGATTACCGAAAAAGGAGATGACACGCCAATTATTTGGTTGCACCGTAGCGAGCGGTTTGCTGAAAAACTGGCCACACCCGACGTTACCGTCGCCGATATCATTGGGGATGTCGATCCCATAAAAGCCGCCAATTTAAAATTGAGCTATGCCGATGATCGGGTGATTCATTATGGCATGATTCCACGAGCAAACCGTTGCATTTTTGTGATCAACGAATTGCCGGATTTACAGGCCCGTATACAGGTGGCACTGTTCAATATCCTTCAGGAAGGCGATATCCAAATACGGGGTTTCAAGTTAAGGCTGCCTTTGGACATCCAATTTTTGTTTACGGCCAATCCAGAGGATTATACCAATAGGGGCAGTATTGTAACGCCTTTGAAAGATAGAATTGGTTCCCAAATCCTAACCCATTATCCAACCGATATTGAAACCGCACGACTGATTACTGAACAAGAGGCCAGAGTGGTGGAAAGCCAAAAAGAAAACATTTATGTTCCAGATTTGGCCAGGGATTTGTTGGAGCAGATTGGTTTTGAAGCCCGTGAAAACGATTTTATTGATACCAAAAGTGGTGTGAGCGCACGACTGAGTATTACGGCCTTGGAAAATTTGATGAGCACCGCCGAACGTCGCGCTTTAAAATCCGGGGACGATAAAACCACGGTGCGGTTGAGTGATTTTGTGGGCATTATTCCTTCCATTACCGGAAAAGTGGAATTGGTCTATGAAGGTGAACAGGAAGGTGCAGCTGTTGTGGCCTATAATTTAATTGGAGATGCTGTTAAAAGTTTGTTTCCTGAATTTTTTCCGAAGATTGAAAAACTGAAAAAACAGGAGGAAGAGACACCTTATGATGATGTCATTTCGTGGTTTTTTAACCAGAAGGAAGGCTTTGAATTGTTGGACGATGTTAGGGACAAGGAATACAAAAGGGTATTGGATGCCATTTCACCGCTTGATGATGTGTTGGGCAAATATCAGCCTAATTTAGCAAGAGAAGATCGTTATTTTGTGAAAGAGTTTGTGCTTTGGGCCTTAGTGGAATATAAGCAATTGAGCAAATACCGATTTACCGAAGGCATCCAATTTAAAGATCCTTATAAGAGCTACATTAGTGGGATTTGATTGCCAGTCATTTCTGATTTAAAAGCATTGGTTACTTGTTTTTTAGCTCGGTTTTTTGTTGGCAACTGGCTTTTTTATTCAATTATTTTTCCTGTTGGTATGTCTTTCCAAATTAATTTTCCATTTTGATTATCAATGGTTTCCGATATTTCTCCAACTGCAATCGGTCTATCATTTAATTCAATATTCGCTACATAATTGTGGTATGCTTTTACAAACTCTAATTTATTTCTATATGCTAATTCAGTTATTGCAAAGTTTTCTCCTTTAAATTGGTGTGCGACTGAAGGATAAACAACTCCATCTATTTTGCCTATACTTTCAGAAAAAGTATGAATTTCATTCGCATAATAAGCAGATAGAAGGTAATCACTTTCTTGTTTGATGTCAGATTTTGCGTATTCATCAGAGAAAAATTTTAAAATCAAGTTTTTTGATTTCAATATGTTTTCATTCCAATTATTATCGTTTTGTCTACGTATATTTTCTCCGAAATATTTCACACGACTATTAGATTCCATTGCTTTATCGTTAAGAAATAATGAAGCCAATTTCAAGTCTTCTTTTACTTTCCAAATACTCACAGTTACAAATTTTGAGTGTGGATTGTAATCTTTAAGCATTTTACGATTAATTAAGACACCTAAATCCGTAATATGCCATTGAGTTGCTTCTTTTATTGCAACTTCGTGGTCTGTTGCACAATAAAAAACAGCTCTATCTGGGCGATGCGCTCTTCCAAAAGACGTAACATATTTTTTATCTCGAAGTGTTATCTCTGAAAGATTTTTATAAGGCAGGTCATTTGATTTTGTCCTTGCTCTTGCAACATAAGTTCCAGCTTTAAAGGTGTTTTCAACAACTGGAATTCCACCAATATAATTTCTAATCGTTTTTGTTAAATCAGAAAACGAAATTTTCGAAGTATCTATTTCTTTTATTTTTCCTAACGCATATTCTATATATTCAGGATAATTGTATAGATGTTTGTCATTAGGCGGTTTTTTCATTTGAGTGAGTTCAGTTGCCAACGTGTTTGGCTATGGTTGCGTGAAAATCCGCGAGGGTTTTCCGCCGTAAACCGAAGATAGCAAATTTGCGAGGACTTTCCGAAAGGAAAGTCAGAAACAATGAACTATACGATGTTTGCATAGTTTTTTACTTTGGTGGAGGTGGAGGCTGATGTTTTTCTTTTTTTGAAAATACACTATTTCTTGTTAAAAAAGAAATTAACTCTCTGGCTTTACCAACCACTTTTATTATTTTGCCTTTCTCGTTTATAACAATATGCGTTGGATAACCTTGTAAGTTTAATGCTTTTTGAATAAACTCTTCTTGATTAGGGACTATCTCATATCTAAATATTTTCTTTTTCAAAAACTTTTCTAAATCAGGTTTAGAATCCGTCGCTAAACTCAGAAAAATTATATCTTTTCTATTTTTATATTTTTCAACTAACTTATTAAGCTCAGGAAATTCAGCAACACAAGCTTGACAGTGAATAAACCAAGTTTTAAGTATTATGGTTTTTCCTTTCGTGTTTTTGGTAGTGTAATGATTACCATTTAGGTCTGTAAAATCAAATTCAGGAAAGTTCATGGCTTCCATTCTATAATAATTAAGCTTAGTCAACGACTCACTTTTTATTGTCCTTCTGATGCTTTTGTCTGCTAAAGAGTCTAATTTATAAAGTTTATATTGCTCAATTCCATCTATTAATTTTAATTTTAAAGGAATGAAATTTCCAGATGTTAATTCATTTAAAAATTGTTTTTTATCAATTTCGTCTGACATCTCATTTAAGCCCACGAAGTTTGATGATAATGATATATTATAAGAATGATAAGTCCACCATTTAATGAAATCAGATTCAAGTTTCTTGATATTGACATTAGGTTCAAGATTTTCAACTTTTTCTGATAATTGAGTTTTTTCAGGTTTTTCTTTACAGGAAAAAATAAAAATTGAAAGGAATAAAATGATAATTATTTGGTGTTTTTTCATTTTCGTCAAATTATGCACAACATGGATAAACGCAACATTGTGTTTATCCCCGTTATGTTTATCTACAAATCTAACCATTTTTTAAGCACGTACCATACGTAGTTCCACGCATTTTAAGGCTGGGTTGGCTTCATAGCAGGGTTTTTAAGGAAAGTGGTTGGGTCTATTTAGAAGGCACCACCATCACCGGGATCTTGGAGTGGCGCACAATGTATTCGGCAACACTGCCCACCAAGAGGTGCATCAAGCCGGTTCGGCCATGGGTACCCATAACAATGAGGTCGGCTTCCCAAATTTCGGCGGTTTTTAAAATATCTTTTGTGGGATGGCCTTCGGGCATAAATTTCAAGATGGAATTCCCATTGTACATCGCCGCCAGTTCGTCCAGGGTTTGCTCGACTTCCTTTTTAAGGACGATCATGGCCTGTTCGGGCAGAATACCAGCGTCAATATTGCCAATGGCTTTGGATGTGTCCACCACATATAACAGTGCCGCCGTGGCATCGAGTTGATGCGCCAGTTCCAACCCTTTTTTGGCAGCCTGCATGGAAAATTCACTGCTGTCAACGGCTATTAGAATTTTGGAGTAGGACATGAGCTTGGTTTTTAATGTTGACCAACCGAATTGATATTCAATTTATTTATGAATGTTAAATTTAAGCAATTCCCAATGAAGTTTGGGCTTGGAAATCCAAAAATTCAGTCACGCTTATAGACTATTGAAGCAGAACTTAATTTAAGAGTTCACCCGTTTCACTTCAAAAATGTCCTTACGCCTGTCCCTTAAATTATTAACGCT
>DASWKU010000359.1:0-5238 GCA_036396455.1 Flavobacteriaceae bacterium | reverse complement strand
CCAATGCCGGACACCAATTCACTTCTGCTTCGGCTAAATAGGTCAATCGATATTTTAAAAGAATTTCTTGTTGTTTTTCAGAAGAAAAGTTATTCCAGTCATCAGCTGTGAAAATTTGAACATCATCATCGCAAGCAGCATTTACACGTGAATTACCTTCTGAAGCAAATACTTCAACCAATTCTGAAATAGGTCTTGCCTGATCCGAATCTTTGCAGTAATAAGATTCAAACAATTGAATGAAAATCCATTGGGTCCATTTGTAATATTTAGGATCGGAAGTTCTTACCTCTCTACTCCAGTCAAATGAAAACCCGATTTGGTCCAACTGACGGCGATAGGTTTTAATATTCTCTTCAGTGGTCAAAGCAGGATGTTGCCCGGTTTGAATGGCATATTGTTCAGCAGGCAACCCAAAACTATCATAGCCTTGGGGATGCAAAACGTTAAAGCCTTTATGGCGTTTATAGCGTGCATAAATATCGCTGGCGATATAGCCTAATGGATGTCCCACATGCAATCCCGCACCGCTTGGGTAAGGAAACATGTCCAACACATAATACTTTGGTTTGTCACTATTATTTTCCGCTTTAAAGGTTTGGTGTTTTGCCCAATAGTCCTGCCACTTTTTTTCTATCTTGTTAAAATGATATTTCATTGAAATATTGTAATCTATATGTCATTGCGAAGGAGTCCCGATAGCTATCGGGACGACTGTGGCAATCTTATAAATTAAACAGATTCCCACGCTACGCTCGGAATGACAAATTAGTTGGCAAATTTAAGGTTTATTACATGAAGTAAAAAACCTTTACAGCAGCTTTCTTGCTTTCTTTTCCTGTGGCAACAAACAATAGTATGTAAAAGTGTTTACGGGTGCTGAAATATGGAGTTGTTTTCCTGTTTTAACGATGTATCCGTTAAAGTTTTCAAGTTCGCTTGGACGACCTTCCATGATATCCCGTTGCATCGAGGCGGTGGTTTCCGGAATTAGGTTATCGACCGCCTTCAATATCATGTCAATATCATCGTTTGTCAATTCAATGTTCTTAGCATTGGCAATGGTGACAATCTCATGGGCCGTTTGATAGAGCATACTTCTAATATGTTCGTCTTCGCGCATCACGCCAAACGGACTTCTTGTCAAGGCACCCATAGCGCTTACGGTTGCAATGAACAGGAATTTTTTCCAAATGTCCAGATGAATATTATCCGAAAGTGTGTTTTTAAATGCAGCTCTGTCAAAAACAGCCTTTAGGGCTTTAATCCTTTCGGTTTTTTGGTTGTCGTATTCTCCAAAAACAATTTCAGGCTCAAATGCGAAATGATCAATCACGCCCGGTGCTTCAATTTTACTCACAATTTTGCAAAGACCGGCCAAGACATTTTCTTGATTTAAAACCTCCCGAAGGCGGTCCGCATTATCGGCACCATTCTGTAACGGCAGGACCATGGTGTTCTTGTTAAGGGCAGGTTTTAACAATTTTGCAACCTCTTCAATCTGCCAGGATTTTACCCCCAAAATGATGATATCTGGATTTTTTATTTCCGATAGATTATCAGTAACCTTTGGATGCACCACAAAATTTCCATAAATGCTTTTCACTTGAAGTCCGTTGGTTTTAATGGCTTCAAGGGTTTTGCCACGAGCGATAAAGGTGACATCAAAACCAGCCTTTGAAAGCATACCTCCAAAATAACCACCAACAGCTCCGACTCCAAACACAACAATGTTCATATGTTTTAGTTATATATTCTAGTTAGTTTCAAAATTACTGGATTTTAATGGATAAAGCGCATTTGATTTACGAGATTCCCGCTTCCGCGGGAATGACAATTTTATTGAAATCAAAAGACTTTTGTCTTTTGAAGTTTCTTTTGATTTACTTTTTTATTTTTACACCATAATCCATTATAACACATGAGTTCCTCTTTTGATCAATTCCAAAAGCGTAAATTAATTTCCTCCTATTTTTCAGTAGTAATCAGTATAGCGTTGGTACTTTTTCTTTTGGGCTGTCTGGGGCTGTTGGTGCTGAACGCCAAAACCATTTCTGATAATTTTAAGGAACAGGTTGTGGTCAGTATTTATTTTAATGAGACGGCCAAGGATGTTGAAGTGAAACAACTCGAAAAAAGTTTGGCCATGGCCGACTATACCAAATCCTCGGTTTATGTTTCCAAAGAAGAAGCTGCAGAACTCATGAAAGCAGAATACGGCGAAGATTTTTTGGATAATGTAGGTCAAAATCCGTTGCAAAACTCTATAGATGTCCATTTAAAGGCCGATTATGTAACCAATGATACCTTAGCTAAAATCACTGAAGAATTATCGCAAAAAGACTTTATCCAGGAAGTGCGTTATGACAGTGATTTAGTAGAGATTATGAACAACAATGTCAAAAAAATCACATTTTGGGTCCTCATCATCAGTGCACTATTTACTTTGATTGCTGTGTTGTTGATCAATAGTTCCATTCGATTGGCAGTATATTCCAAACGTTTTATTATCAAAACTATGCAGATGGTTGGAGCCACAAAATCGTTTATCAGAAGACCTTTTATTTTAAAAAGCGTACAATTGGGCATCATTGGGGCGGTAGTTGCCTTATTGGGCATGGCCATTGTTTTGTATTATATCAACCAAACGTTTCCTGAATTGGAACTCCTCAAAAAACCTATAACCATTACTTCGCTATTTGTAGGGGTTTTTGGTTTGGGGATTTTGATCACTTGGGCCAGTACCTTTATTGCAACCCAACGCTTTTTGAATTTGAAGACCGATCATTTGTATTATTAGTTGTGTGTCATACTAAAAAACCATAAAAACATGAAAAAAAATATTTTATTTTCCTTTATAGTTGTTTTCTCGATTAGTTTTTTAAGGGCTCAGATACTACCGAATGTTTCAAACAAGGTAAAATTAATTGGCAATATGTTGGCATTTGGACATCTTATTGAAGATGATTTAATGATTGGAGATTATAGAGAAGAGGGAATAGGAGTGGTTCTTTTATCAAACCATACTGGCGTATACAATTCTAGGAACGAGAAAGTAAATGAATTGAATTGGTTTTTCGGTCATGACAAAGGAAATATGGCGATAATATTTACTATTTATAAAAATGAACTTAATGAGAATAATCAGTTGCAAATAGAAACTGAAAATAAATATTTGTTGAATTTTAAATCTGATTTAGAAATTGACCTGACTAACATAGAAACATCACAAGTCATAAATTTAAAAAGAACTGAACCAATACCAAATAGAGTTTATTTGCAATTATCAAATATTAAAGAAAAGTATAAAAATAAATTGTTTAGTGTGTTTGCAAAAAAATATGTTGATGAACAATTAGCATCTTGGCAAAAAAAAGGTGAATTTGAAAAAACTTCGGATTGGGAAAAAAGAGTAACTGAAAAGTTAAGAAAAGAAAAAATTGAAGAATATTATGACGAAGCAATAGATGAATATGCTAAAAGCCTAGGTATTAAATTAGGGTTCTGTTATATAGGAGCCTCTCTGGAACTGGGGTCTTACAATGCTGATAAAGAAGTTTACATTATAAAGAGTAGAGATTTTGGTGATTTACCTGTTCCTGTTCCAATTGATGAAGCGGAAGAGTTTAAATATAAAAGTTGGTGCAGTAGTGATTCGGATCCTACCGAAGTAGTATATTATATAATAAATGACGAAATAGGTCTTGCACATGCTACTTTTTGGGATAAATATGAATATGAAAACCCGCTTGCCAAGAACAGAAAAAAAACAAAAAAAGAAATTGCAAAGGAATCTTGTACATTAGCAGTAAATCACTTCAAAAATAAAGAATATCAACAAGCAATTGACAATTTTGAAAAAATCATCTCGTTAAATTCTGATTTAATGGGACGTGATAAATGGAGAGATTTGGGGGAGGCTTATTTTCGAACAGAAAATTATGCAAAAGTTATTGATAGTTATAATGGTTTTTTAAATAGAAATGAATGGATAGTTGATGGATACGATGCAGAATTTAATCTTTATATTTTAGCTGCTGCATATTTGAAATTGAAAAATTATCCAATGGCTATTAAAATGTACGAAAATGTATTGTATAATGAATCGTTTAACGCTTTTACTGAGGCAAAAATATGTAGCGATTTAGGAGAAAGTTATATTGGTACTGGGGATAATGAAACAGGCAATTATAACTATCAAAAAGCAATAAATTTGCTCAATTCTCTTTTAGGAACAAACTACACAGACGTTGCCTATTTTTATCTTGGGAATGTATATAAAAAAATGGGGGATGACAAAAAAGCAAATAATGCCTATAAAAAAGCAGCAAAATTAGGAAACAAAGAGGCACAAACAATTTTAAAAAACAACTAAAAATGATAAAAAATATTGATAAAAAATCAATTTTATCTGAATTAGATAGAACAAAATTACCTACATATTGGAGTGTCTACCTTCAGTATGAAAAAGATGACGAGCTTTCATCTTTAACGAAAGATGCTCTAATTGAAGAAATTGAAAAAGAGAGAGTTAAAGAAAAACCTTTTATTGATTCTCAAATTGTAATTTCAAAACTACTAACAAAGTTTAGTGAAAACCATAGTTTTCATAGACAATTCCGTGAAAAGCATCCTAATTTAGACAATGGACAAACATTAGGGATGCAATTATATCATCTTATGATTCAAGATAAAGACATTTGGACATATATTGACACCAAAAAAAGAGGTCATTTATTTTCGCACGCCACTTATTTTAAATAGTTGAATAAGTACGAACATACAACAGTGTATAACTGCAATTACGGCTGATTCGACTACGCCAAACCCACTCGTAATTGCTAATGATAGTATTTAACCGAAAAGCATTAACTTTAACTGTGACGGTTATACAGAACCGTAAAATATGCAACCTTTTCAATTTTAGAATCCCTTAACGTTAAAATCTAAAAAAAACCGTTACTTTGCAGCACGTTTAAAGGAATTCGATGGGAGAACAAAAACGCAAAGAAGAAGCCAAATCCGAATTCATTTTCGGTAAGAAAAATTACAAATTCATGCTTATAGGTTTGGGCTGTATCGCCCTTGGGTTTATCCTTATGGCCGGAGGCGGAAGTGACGACCCCAATGTGTTCGATCCCAGTATTTTTAGTTGGAGACGCATTAGGCTGGCCCCAACTTTGGTACTTATTGGGTTTGCCATTGAAATTTATGCCATCTTATTAAATCCGAACAAAA
>DASWKU010000358.1:0-4377 GCA_036396455.1 Flavobacteriaceae bacterium | reverse complement strand
TGTTCCTCCAAATATTGACGCCGTTGGAGACCAGTTTTATTGTCCGTTAGACCAAATCAATGTCGTCACCAGTTTTGACATTGTCGATCCTGATGACACTCAAATAGAATCCATGAGCATCCAAATCTCAACAGGGTATCTATCCGGTCAGGACCAACTGATTTTAATGGGCTCCCATCCCAACATCGTGACATCATGGGATACCACAAAAGGCAAATTGACATTGACGGGTCTTGGTGGCGCACAAATGCTTTATACCGATTTAATTGCTGCTGTTAATGATGTGGTTTTTCAAAGTACTTCCACGTCTTTTATAGGCGAAAAATATTTTTCGTTTACCATTGGTGATGCCAATTATTTACCATCAACAGGCCATTATTACGAATATGTCCCAAGCTCAGGGATTACATGGTCCAACGCCAGAACAGCTGCGGCCAATAGAACCTATTACGGATTGCAGGGGTATTTGGCCACCATTGGATCTCCTGAAGAAGCCCAATTATCAGGCGAACAGGCCGGAGGTGCAGGTTGGCTTGGAGGCACCGACGAAGCTGTTGAAGGTGTTTGGAGATGGGTCACGGGACCAGAAGCGGGAACCACTTTTTGGAATGGAGGAATCAATGGCTCGACCCCCAATTATGCCAATTGGAATGCCAACGAACCCAATAACTGTTGTGGTGGCGAGGATTATGTTCATGTGACGTTCAATGTGGGGCCTCCAGGTTCATGGAATGATCTGCCAAATATTGGAGGCAGTGGAGATTATTATCCACAGGGGTATATTGTGGAATATGGTGGCATGCCAGGAGACCCTGTGATCGATATTTCGGCGAGTACGAAAATTACAGTACCTTCCATAGTTGATACTTTTGGTGCTGAAATATGTGGCCCGGGAACCTTAACATTGGAAGCCAATCCTTCAAATGGAACGGTAGTTTGGTTTGATGCACCCACTGGTGGTACCCCACTTGGGAGTGGAACAATTTTCAATACACCAAGCATCAATACTACCACAACGTATTATACTTTGGCTTCCGTGAATGGTTGCTTAGATGGGGCAAGAACCCCTGTCGTAGCTGCGATTAAAGAAATTCCAATAATAACATCAGTTACCGATGCTTTGATTTGTGACGGGGGTTCAGCAGTTTTAATGGCCTCGGCAAACTTAGGTATTATAAATTGGTACGATACCATGGTTGGTGGCACAGCACTAGGAACGGGAGGTTCATTTACGACACCTTCGGTTACCGATACCACAACGTTTTATGTGGATGCCACGTCCAATGGTTGCACTTCAACCTCAAGAACAGCGGTAACCATAACGGTTCAAAAAACAGTAATGCCAAGTGCCAATGCCTTGCAGACTTTTTGTGATATTGATAATGCCACGGTTGGAGATTTAACGGCTTCGGGAACAGATATACAGTGGTATGGTACTGAGACCGATGGCACACCTTTGGATGTTTCAGAATTATTGGCCACTAAAACCTATTATGCCACACAGACTGAAATGGGCTGTGAAAGTCCCTCAAGATTTCCAGTGGATGTCATTGTTTATGAAACGGTCGTTCCCCTTCAACCTTCTGAAATCCCAATAATGGAAATTTGTGACACCAATCAGGATGGGAGCGATACCAATGGCTTTGCCGAATTTGATTTAACTTCAAATGCTTCCGTTTTATTAAATGGACATGCGGTTTCCGACTTTCAACTGAACTATTTTACCGATGCTGCATATACCAACCAGATTTCAAATCCGAATGCCTTTGTGAACACTGTACAAAATAATCAGAGCATTTATGTAAGAATGGAAAACAATCAGGATAATAGTTGTTATACCGATATTGCGTTTACGATTCAAGTTAATGGGTTGCCTGTAATTCAACCTTCAGTAGTGCTTAAAAATTGTGATGAAGATGGCACTCCGGATGGATTTACGGATTTTAATCCAACAGAAGCCAATGATTTTATTGTTAATGGAAATTCAGCGGATTTTGAATTTTCATATTATCTGTCTTATGCCGAAGCCGATTTGAAAACCAATGCCATAAACCCGGTACCATTCAACAATTCCACTTCAAGTACAGTATATGCACGAGTTGAAAATTCCAACGGATGCCATCGAGTCTCAACTGTAAATTTACAGGTTTCCACAACATCATTTTCTTCAGGATATCAACAGGAATTGGAGTTTTGTGATGATGACAATACCATCGACGGGCTTCATGAATTTGATTTGACACAGGCCTCTTCACAGTTTATTGCACAATTTCCAACAGGCCAAAATCTAAGCGTTCACTATTACAGAACCTTGACCGATGCCCAATTGGAACAAAATGAAATTACATCCCAAACCAATTATATCAATGAAACACCTTTTTCGCAAATATTGTATGTTCGTGTAGAAAGCGAGGACAATGGTGATTGTTTTGGAATCGGTCCCCATTTAAAATTAACCGTTCATCCCCGTCCTGAATTCGAAGTGGACCAAACCGACATCCACTGTTTGGATAATCATCCCATTACCTTGTACACGTATAATCCTTCAGGAAATTTTAGTTTTGAATGGAAAGATGAAAATGGAATGGTTGTAAGCCATTTGCCAACGGCTACGGTAATTGTGGGTGGAACTTATACCGTTGTGGCCACTTCCAGTTTTGGTTGTGAATCTTTTCTACAATCGTTCACGGTGGTGGAGTCGGCACCTGCCAATATTACCATGGATGATGTGACCATTGTTGAACTTTCCGATAACAATTCCATAACGATTGACACCTCAAATTTAGGCATTGGTGATTATGAATTTGCACTGGACCATATTTCCGGGCCTTATCAGGATGCACCTTATTTTGACCATGTTGGAGCTGGAATGCACACACTTTATGTACAGGACAAAAAAGGTTGTGGTATTGCCGAACTTAAAGTATACATCATGGGCTTCCCCAAGTTTTTCACACCCAATGATGATGGTTATAATGACACTTGGAATATTGAAGGCCTGAGTTATGAGTACACTCAAAATTCCACCGTTTATATTTTTGACCGCTACGGGAAACTGTTAAAACAGATAAATCCAAGGGGAGAAGGTTGGAACGGTTTGTTCAATGGCGAAAAGTTGCGTTCTTCGGATTATTGGTTTGTGGCAGAGCTTATCAATGTGGATGGAACGATGATCACTTACCGAGGGCATTTTAGCTTGGTGAGATAAGGTGGTGATTATGGTTTTATTAATGGGTCATAATTTAGTTCCTATTTAGAATTTCTCCGTGTAACTTAGTGGTTCTTTGTGAATCTCTGCGAAATAGCTATGACACAAAGCGGCACAGAGAAGACACAGAGCCGCACGAAGATGTCCAATACCCAAAAAATAAGAACCAATTATTCAATCGATTAGTAAACATTGAATCACCTTTGAAACTCCTAAGGTCGCATTTTCAGGGATTACCGTAATTTGATGGTTACTTTGTATTGAAGGTCTTGGGTCGATGTAATAAATAGGAATGTTAGGGTTTACATAGTGAATTAAACTTGCCGCTGGATACACTTGCAATGAGGTACCAATAATGACCAAAATATTAGCAGTTTCACAAATACGCATGGCTTTTTCAATCATGGGCACAGCTTCACCAAACCAAACAATATGGGGTCGCAATTGATAGCCTTTGTTACAGGTATCTCCCAAAACCAAATCTGTGGTCCAGTCTTTAACATCAAATTCGTCATAAGTGCTTCTGACTTTCAGTAATTCACCATGTAAATGGATGACATTTTTGCTTCCGGCCCTTTCGTGCAGATCATCAACATTTTGGGTAATAATGGTCACCTTGAAGTCGTTTTCAAGTTGAGCCAAAGCAAAATGTGCAGCATTGGGTTGGACCTGTAACAGTTGTCTACGACGTGCATTGTAAAATTCCAAAACCAATTCAGGATTTATGGCAAATCCTTCTGGTGAGGCCACCGACATCACATCATGCCCTTCCCAAAGCCCATCAGCATCCCTAAAGGTTTTAAGCCCACTTTCGGCACTCATTCCTGCTCCTGTGAGTACTACCAAATGTTTCATTGTATAAATGTATTATTTTTTTGTATTTTTATAGTACTAACCGAAAACTTAAACATCATGTTAGTTCTCTACATTGTATTGGCCATAATGGCACTGTTTCTAATTTTAGGGCTTATCGCACCAAAAAACTATGAAGTCAATAGAAGCATTATTGTAAATAAACCGCTCTCGGAAGTTTTTGACTATTTAAAGTATATTAAAAACCAGGACGATTGGTCGCCTTGGAAAAAGAAAGATCCCAATATGAAGCAATTCTTCGAAGGAACCGATGGTGAAATAGGTTTTATTTCCAAATGGGAAGGCGATAAGGCCGT
>DASWKU010000357.1:0-3273 GCA_036396455.1 Flavobacteriaceae bacterium | reverse complement strand
AATCGTTTGGAGGAGTTCAAAGCCCTTATTGAAAGGTCCCACAAAGCAGGTTTGAAAATAATCATTGATATCGTGCCCAATCATGTGGCACGCAATTACCATAGTCTGACAAACCCAAAAGGCGTTGAAGATTTTGGGGCTTCGGATAATAAAACGGTAACCTATGATGTGAACAATAATTTTTATTACAATCCGGGAGAAGCATTTCAAGTTCCCAATTGGCGTGATGGCTATGAACCTTTGGGAGGCGAAAAAAATCGGTTGCTGGACCATAAATTTGACGAAAACCCAGCGAAATGGACTGGCAATGGGTCCCGAGCCTCCCAACCCGATATGAACGATTGGTACGAAACGGTAAAAATCAATTACGGTGTTTCACCTGACGGAAGAAAGGATTTTGACACATTGCCTGAAGGTTTTGAAAATGAAGACTACAAAAATCACTTTGAATTCTGGCAAGATAAAACAGTACCAAATTCTTGGATAAAATTTAGGGATATTGTCCTGTATTGGTTGGACTTTGGTGTTGACGGTTTCCGATTTGATATGGCCGAAATGGTTCCCGTTGAATTTTGGAGTTTCATGAATTCTTCCATTAAAATGAAAAATCCCAATGCATTTCTGTTGGCTGAAGTTTATAATCCCGATTTATATAGAGATTATATCAGAAGAGGAAAAATGGACTATTTGTACGATAAGGTTCAACTTTACGATACCCTGAAACATATTATGCAAGGTCATGGATCCACAGACCATATACCACCAATTCAGGACAATTTAAACGATATTGGGCACCACATGCTCCACTTTTTGGAAAATCACGACGAACAGCGTATCGCAAGTCCGGAGTTTGCTGGAAGTGCAGAAAAAGGAAAACCAGCGATGGTCGTTTCGGCAACCATAAGCACATCCCCAACCATGATTTATTTTGGACAGGAAGTGGGTGAACCCGGAGCAGAACATGCAGGTTTTGGATCACCTTCAAGAACCTCCATTTTTGATTATATTGGAGTGCCAAACCATCAACGTTGGGTAAACAATAAAAAATTTGATGGCGGGCAATCTACTCTGGAAGAAAAGACACTTCGTGATTTTTATAAACGCCTTTTAAACTTTACGATAAACAGTTCGGCTTTGGCAGGAAACTATCAGGATATCCATCAGTTTAATCGGGAGCATACCGAATGGTACAATGACAAAGTATTATCATTCGTTAGATGGAGTGACAATGAACAGTTGATCATTGTTTCCAATTTTAGTGGTACGGAAACCTTTGGGTTTGAATTGCAATTGCCCGAAAATTTGGTAAACCAACTGCGACTTAAAGAAGGCGACCATGAAGTAATAGATCAACTGTACAATACGTACAGTTCAACTTTAAAAGTTGTCGATAATATAGCATCGGTCAGAATTGACATTAAACCACTGGAATCATTTATCCTTAAAATTAACTAATTCATGCAAAAATTAACTGTAATACTTATGGGATTATTGACAATGTTCTCATGTCGGGATCACAAAAACGAAAGCCATGCTGAAAAAAAACAAGGGACTTCACAAGAAGCACCATTTGTTTGGCAAGGGGCGAATTTATACTTTTTATTGACCGATAGGTTCAACAATGGAGACCCATCCAATGATGTCAATTTTGATAGAATTGAAAGTGCTGCCAAACTTCGAGGGTTTGAAGGAGGCGATATAAAAGGGGTGATCCAAAAAATTGAGGAAGGCTATTTCACCAAATTAGGAATCAACGCCATTTGGATGACGCCAATAGTTGAACAAATCCATGGCGGTACAGATGAAGGTACTGGAAAAACCTATGGCTTTCATGGGTATTGGGCAAAGGATTGGACAAATTTAGACCCTAACTTTGGCACTAAAGATGACTTAAAGAAATTGGTTGAAGTGGCCCATAGTAAAGGCATAAGAATCGTTTTGGATGCGGTGGTCAATCATACTGGACCTGTAACCGACAGAGACCCGGTATGGCCTGATGATTGGGTAAGGACAGGACCAGCCTGTGCTTTTGACAATTATGAAAATACAGTGACCTGTACCTTGGTAAAAAATCTACCGGATATAAAAACAGAAAACAATAACGATGTTGAATTACCGCCCCAATTGGTTGAAAAATGGAAAGCTGAAGGCCGATATGAGAAAGAGATGGATGAACTCGACGCTTTTTTTGAACGCACAGGGTATCCAAGAGCACCACGATTTTATATCATTAAGTGGTTGACCGATTATATCACCGAGTTTGGGATAGACGGTTATAGAGCCGATACCGTAAAACATATTGAAGAATCTGTGTGGCAGGAATTTAAAACGGAATGTGATTATGCCTTTTCACAGTGGAAGAAAAACAATCCGGAAAAGGTATTGGATGACAACGATTTTTATTTAGTTGGAGAAGTTTACAATTACAATATCAGTAATGGGAAATATTACGATTTTGGCGATAGAAAAGTAAATTACTTTGATAATGGTTTTCATAGTCTTATCAACTTTGAATTTAAGTCCAATGCGAAAGGCAATTACGAGCAACTATTTTCGAAATATTCAGATATTCTACACCATGATTTAAAAGGTTTTGGGGTTTTAAATTATCTGAGTTCGCATGACGATGGTAGCCCTTTTGATGCCTCTCGAAAAAAACCTTACGAGACCGCAACAAAACTACTGTTGGCCCCGGGGACTTCGCAAATCTATTATGGAGACGAATCGGCTCGATCCTTAGTGATTGAGGGGGCTAATGGAGATGCTACATTACGTTCATTTATGAACTGGGAAGACATAGCGAATGATCCAAAAACACAGGACATCTTAAAGCATTGGCAAAAATTGGGTCAGTTTAGGGCCGACCATCCGGCAATTGGGGCCGGAACGCATCAAATGATTACCCAAAGGCCGTATGTGTTTTATAGAAGCTTTTATCAAAACGATTATGAAGATTTGGTCGTGGTTGGGCTGAATTTAAGAAAAGGAACCAAAACCATGGATGTTTCCAAAATTTTTAAAGATGGAGAAGTTTTACATGATGCCTATTCAGGCCAAGACCTAAAAGTAAAGAAAGGTAAGGCGACAATAAATTCAGAATACAATATTGTGTTACTTGAAAAAAAATGAAAATAAAAAGACCCCTCATGCGAAGGGTCTTTTTGTGAACTATGTATTCAATTTACTTTACCTTTCCATAAATTGCACTTACCAATGCGCCCAAGACCACGAAAAATACAATGTTCAAGACACCGTTAATGATAGCATCTTGTA
>DASWKU010000356.1:0-17729 GCA_036396455.1 Flavobacteriaceae bacterium | reverse complement strand
ATTTGTTGCGAGCGATTCGCAACCGGGATAAATAGGGACTTCGTCTATGAGGGCAAATGGAACATTACCGTCACTATCCGGATAATGTTCTTTATTTTGGTCCCAGAAATTATGATAAAAAACATAAGATGATCCATCTTTAGAACCAACTGAAGATTTTGAGAAATTATCTGGGATTTTTTCACCTATCGAATGAACACTATATGTTACCTCATCTCTTTCCGGATTAACCTCTGCCCAACCTACATAATCGAGGTTGGATTTTAAAAAGGCTTCATACTTTTCATGGACAGCCTTCTGAGTTTCCGTCATGTCACTTCCTTTTCTCAATGAATAAGTAAATTGACTTAAATCCAGTCCTTCTTGCTGATTTTTTTCATCCGTACATGATATATAGACCAATATGGCGAATATCATAGGAATTAACAGTGCATACTTAAATAGATTAATTTGTTTTGATTTTGATTTGCTTATCATAATAATTCGTTTTTTAATTAATGATTGTTTGAAAAATGGGGTTACAAAAGAAATGTGTTGTGTGTCAAAAACTTGTGACAATAAGTTTTGGTAATACTCTGCTTTGTTTTGATGTTCAACTGATTTCGCATCTGCAATGTATTCATGCAGTTCTACAATCCTGCTTTGATATATGTACACAAAAGGATTAAACCAAAATACAATGCGCAACAGTTCAAAAAACAACAGATCTAACGTGTGTTTTTGTTCAACATGTACTTGCTCATGTTGCAATATGGAAACCTGATCTTCAGCTTTTAACAGCTCTCCCAAGAAAATGTAATGAAAAAACGAAAATGCAGAATTACTGTTTAGCAGCTTAACAATAAGTAAATTGCCTTTCCATCGTTTAGGATTTTTATGTAGCAACCTCTTTATTTTTACCATTTTAAAAATGAAAAATAATGTCGCAATGCATATTCCTATATATAAAAACATCATCCAAGACCATGAAAAAGAAGGCTCATTGGTTGGGTTAGGTGAATTTACAAACACATCTATTATAGATGTTTTTTGTGTTGTTTCTCCAATGATAACTTCTGGTAACCTAATTACAAATTTATCTGGAACAAGTGCTTTTATACCTTTAAGTTTGATGAATGGCAATAGAATTGAAAACAGTGCAGTTATTAATAAATAGGCCCTGTTCCAATTAAAAAAAGTTTCCTTCTTTAAAAAGACATCGTAGATCAGCAAAAATAACAATTGGAATACTATGGTTTGTAAGATATAATACAACATGGCTACTCGTCTTTTTTATTGATTTCTTTTAATACTGCTTCCAAATCCTGAAGGTCAACATCGTTTTTCTTGACAAAAAAAGACACCATACTTTTAAACGAGCCTTGAAAATAGTTGTCGACCAGTTTATTTATGGACTGGTTGCTGTATTCTTGCTTTGGAATTACAGGAAAATAGATATGGCCTTTCCCCTGTTTTTCATAATCCACAAAGCCTTTACTTTCTAAAATCCTAACAATTGTTGAGACCGTATTATAAGCGGGTTTAGGTTTGGGCAATTCATGAATGATTTCTTTGACATTGGCACTTTGGAGTTGCCACAATACTTGCATAATTTCTTCTTCGGCTTTTGTGAGTTGCTTCATTATAAACTAAGGTTTTAGTTGAACACTAAAGCAAATATAACTAAAAAATTAGTTCAAACTAATTTTTTAGTTAAAAATGTAACAAATCTTAAAGATTTACGTCCTACCTACATATTTTAAGTTGCTACCAATGGATATAGTTTTAGTATTTATTTCATTCTTGTTTATGGTTCTAGGTGTTCTTGGCAGTTTTTTGCCCATATTGCCGGGACCGCTTACCAGTTGGGTTGGCCTTTTAATTCTTCATTTCACAAGTGCAGTGCCAATGAACTGGACATTTTTAATCATCACCTTTAGTGTTGCCCTAGCTATTTGGCTGCTTGACTACATTATACCTGCAATGGGTACAAAACGTTTTGGCGGAAGTAAGGCCGGAATAATAGGAACATCCATAGGGTTAATTGTCGGGCTCATTGCGCCCATACCAGGAGGAATCATTATTGGTCCGTTTTGTGGAGCCCTAATTGGGGAACTTATAAATAAAAGTGACTTTAACAAAGCCATAAAATCCGCATTGGGCTCATTTTTAGGTTTTTTGGCTTCAACTTTTATAAAATTTGTAGTTGCAATTATCTATTTTGGATTTTTTATTATAAAAGTGGTTGGCAACAGTGATGGACTTTTTTAAATACAGAAAACCTAATAACCTCTGACAATTATTAGGTTTTCAATTTTTTGCTATTAATTCAACAAATTACTTAGAGGGATTAATTAATTTTTGTTGACTGTTCAAATGTAAATAATGAAAATTACTTTTTGTTACGGTAAAACCGCAAACTTGATGTGGAAAAACCGTACTATTGAGCAATAATGGGCGATTGAGAGAAATTTTTTAAAGAAAAAAAAATGTACTTTTTGCATTTCTTTTAAAGAAATCCTTTTTTTCGAGCTTCTTCAAGGAGGGTTTCGTCCTTTCCGTCTTCTACGGAAAACAATAATTTCATCTGTTTCTTGCGTTTTTCAATGGCGCTCATGGATAAATCGATGTGTTCTTTTAAGCTTCTTGTTTTGATGCCTTGGGAAAGCAAATGAAGAATTTTGCGGTTAATATCATCGACATAAATATCAGAGGCTACCGATTTTCTCAAAAAATTACTGACTGTGCTACTGTAATATGGAGGCGAGTACATGATATGTTGAAAAGCTTCAGCAAGTTCGCTGGAAGTCAGGTCACTTTTTATTAAAAATCCATCTGGACTGATCTCTTTAATAATATTATGAATGCGATAGGATTCATTGAACATCGTTAAAATAATGATCTTGGAGTCTGGCAAAATTTCCCGTGCAATTAAAGCAAGGTCTTCTCCAGAATTTATGGTGCCGTCGGCTGAACTTGGAAGGCTGATATCAAAAAAACAAACATCATAGGGCTTTTCCTTTGATGCCTTTTGCATCAATTGGTTAGCTGAATCACAGGTATTGGCCGTATCAATAATTAAGGTCTGGTCATCTTTTTTGGTGGCCATCAAGGTGTTTTGATAGCCCTCTATAATAATTGGATGATCATCGACCATTAATATATGAATATGCTTCATATCATTTTAATTTGATTGGTATGGAATATCGATAGTTATTGTAGTCCCCTTATTAATTTTAGAATCAAAATTAACTTTACCTTCAAGTTCATTTACTCTGGAACTTATATTCTTGAGCCCAATACCTTTTTTACTTTTATGGATGTCAAAGCCCTTTCCGTCATCTGAAATGCTCAAGCAAATTACATTATTTTTTGGTTTAAAACTAATTTTTACTGTATTGGCTTCGGCATGCTTATAGATGTTTTGAAGTGATTCTTGTATAATTCTATAGATATTAATTTTAGATTTATTGGAGATATCATCCCAATTGATATGGTCATCATGCTCAAACCCGAACTTGAGTTGATAAGCTTCAGTCTGTTTTTCAATTAATTCGGTAATGATATCCATAAAACCTGAACCGGAAACAAAATCGGTATTTAAATCATGGGATATTTTTCTAATGTCTTCCTCGATGGTCTTTAATTCAGAAATATAGTTCGACCGCTTTTCCATGACATCTTTTCTATCACTAAAATTCAAGGTGTCCAAACTCAACCGTGTACCGAACAAACGTCCAAGAATACCATCGTGAAGTTCTTGGGAAATACGCTTTTTCTCATTCGCCCTTGCTTCATCAACCTTGTCTTGCTGGGAGAGCATAAGATTGTAAATTTCTTCATTGGCCTCCTGTTGACTTTGCCTGAATCTTAATTCTTTGTTTTTTGATCGTTGTGTGATAACTATATACAAAAGCACTAATGTCATTACCAATCCAATGGAAAGCCCCAGCAACCACAATCGTTCTCGAGTTATACGTTCGTTTTCACGTTCAATTTCATCGGTTTCAAAGGCAATTCTGGCAAATTTATTTCTTGCGGCCCGTTCATTGAACAATAGGCTATCGCTTAAATGGATGTGTTCATTCAAATATTTTTTGCCTTCTTCACCTGATTTGAGTTCTGAAAGGATAAGCATGGATTCCAACAACATATCATTATTTGAAATTTCTTTGGAAAGCTTATAGGCTTTTTGTGCATAAAACAGGGCGCTATCTTTTTCTTTTATCCCTTTATAAAATTTTGACAGATCGTTGACAATGGCCAGTTTAGTAATGTTATCCCCTAGACTATCGCTGAAATTATAGGCTCGTTTGAACATCTGTTCTATATTATGGTAATCCGTTTCATTCGATTCAAATCTAGTGAATGCAATGTTTCCTAATATTTGAGGGTAAAATGCGGGATCCTCCTTAAATAGATGGTCTTGATTTAAAACTTCCTGATACAGTTCAAGTGCTTTTTTAAAATCGCCCTTCTTTCTAAAAACCGAGGCTTTATTATGAATTGAGGTATATTTATTTGAATTGCCGTATTTCATTTTATTGCTAATCTCGATGGCCTTATCATAATACTCAAGAGATTTGTCTAATTCTTTTAGTTCAAGAGAAACAATGCCTAAACGATTATAAAGTTTCGATTGACTATTAAGATTAGACTCGTTTTGCGGCAATTGCTTAAACAATTTTAACGCTTGTATAATACTTTCTTCACTGCCCACATAATCCTTTTCGGTATATTGAATATTGGAAATATTGCCCAGTATTGTTGCTTGACTATTTATATTATTTATTTCCTTATAACTTTTTAATGCTTTCGTATAATAATAATAAGCACTATCATTTTGCTGATAATGGTGATGATACCAAGCTAAATTACTATAGGCTATTGCAATGACAAATGTGTCCTTTAATTTAATGGACAATTCTAAATTTTCATAATTGACTTTTCTAAACGGTTCATAATCACCAAGGCCTAAATACAGATAGGATAAGTTTCTATTATTTAAAACTGTTGTAGTATCAATGTCCAATTTTGAAGATAAATCAGCCGCTTTTTTTGCTAGTTTAAGTCGCTCTTTTAATGATAAATTATTGTCTTTGGATAAATTTCTAAAATATAGAACACTATCAAGTTTTGAGAAACCAATATTATCCTGTGAGATAATAACTTGAAAAGGAATAAATAATAGAAAATATTTTAATACTAAACGCATTAAGTTTATTTGGATTAAGGTAACTAATCCAAATGTATTAAAATATTATTATTCGGTAGGTTTAATAATGGCAAATAACAACCAAAGCCCTTATCTTTAAAAAATAAGGGCCTTAAAGTTTATTTTATAAAGTTTTTTACTGGTTGGGAGGCAAATCTATATTGTCTTTGGTACTTGCCAACAAATAGTAACGCACTTCGGTTTGCTTATAGGTATTGGCTTCATCATTCTTTACGGTATCGCTACTTTGTCCAGAAACTGTCAGCAATATTATTGCCAACAATAGAAATGTAATTTTTAGAGTTTTCATGCTATTATTCAATTTAGGGTTATACAATAACAAACTATTATAGTTTGGTCAATTAATAATTAATGGGCATAAAAAAATGCCAATCGAGGGAAGAATGGATTATTAATTTTAGAGTATAAAAAATACCCAATACTGAAAAATATTGTGAGGGAATGGATTAAAAATTACCTTGATAAGTGATTTAGGGGCTTATGAAGGAACAGCTAATTTAGGTTAAACTAGTTTCAATAAAGAAATAAAACCGATGAAATGTATGATTTCATCGATAAAAGGTGGTAAAATATTAAATTTTACTAAAAAGGGCAAACAATCAAACCCGAACTTTGCTAAACACAAATTGAATTATTAAAATAATTTACTAACAGCCTTAACTGTTTAGCCCATATAGCATAAAAGATGTATAGATTAGGTTTACTTACCTAATATTCTAAACATTCCAGTGCCACAAGTTGGGCATGTTCCTTTCATTGCTTTTCTTCCATTTTTCATGGTCACTTGTGCAGCACCTTTGATTTCTTTTTTTGATTTACATTTTACGCAATAACCTTCCATAGTTTTATTGTTTTAATAAGATTAAACTGTTACTAAACAAATATAGTCTTTATGCTTTGTTCAAGCAAATAAAAATTAACAACTTTGCCTCAATTTTTAATAACTTTTGTTAAAATGTTAAGATTGAATTAATTATTGTCCTCAATTTTTAAAATAAACCCCCTATTGTGAACATTTTCAAGCTTAATTTTGGCGTCTTTATTCAAATATTTCCGTAAATGTGTTATAAAAACATTCAAGCTTTTTTTATTGAAGTAATCATTCTTTCCCCAAATTTGCGTTAATATATCCTTGTGCGTACATAACGTATTTTTATGAATCACTAAATGTTGCAATAATTGGCTCTCCCTATTAGTTAGGTTAATTCTCTTATCTTTATAATCAAGTTCTTGGTTTAGGGTGTTGAATATATAATTACCCAATCTATATATTTCTTGGTTTTGCTTGTCTTGATTAGGCTCCAATCTTGATAGCAACGATTTAATTCTTACCACCAGTTCCTCTTCGTCAATAGGTTTCTTTAAATAATCAATGGCTCCTACCGAAAATCCTTTTAGAACATCAACCTTAAGTGATCGGGCCGTTAAAAAAATAAAGGGCATGTCAGGATGCAGGTTTTTAATGTTTTGTGCTAAACTGAATCCATCAATATCTGGTAACATAATATCCAAAATAGCCAAATCGAAGGTATTCTGTTCTAACATTTTAAGGCAAATGAGACCATTTTTAGCCCAAAACACTTCAAATTGGTTCATCTTTAGATACTCTGAAAGTAGATACCCTAAGGTTTCATCATCTTCAATAAGGATTATTTTGTTTTTATTTCTTACCATGACCTAATGGAATACTGACAGTAACTGTGGTTCCTTTTCCTAGTTCACTATCAATTTGCACTTTTCCTTTGTGTTTTTTTATAACTTCTTTCACGTAACTCAATCCAAGGCCATAACCTTTTACTCTATGTAAATTGCCATTGGAGACCCGATAATATTTCTTAAATATAAGACGTTTTTCTTTTGCATCAATCCCTACTCCATTATCGGAAACCATAATTTTTAGTTGGTTTTTATCGGTCATCGCTTTTAACTTGATTATGGGATTCTCAGAATATTTATGTGCATTGTCCAAAATATTACCAATCACATTTTCCAAATGCTTGTCTTCTGCCTTTATAAAATAATCTTCTCCTTTTAATTCATAAGAAAATTGAATGTTTTCAAGCCTTGAAAGTGTTTCAAAATCCTTACATACCTTATTCAAATTGGGCTTAAAGTCCATCAGTTTTAATTGAAATATTTCCTTCTGAAACTCTAATTTTCCCAATTCCAAAACTTTATCAATATGTTGATTAAGTCGGTCCAACTGTTGTCTAATAATTTGCAAAATTGGCTTCTTGCTCGATTCTAAATCTTCTTCCAAAATTTTTGTTGCAAGTCCAATTGAAAACACAGGGGTTTTAAGCTCATGCGTCAGGTTATTTATAAAAGCATTTGTAGTCGTAATAACTTGACGCTGCCAATAAACAGACTTAAGAACCCAAACGAAGATAACAATAATGACCAAGGTAAGTAAAAAGCTTGGTATTGTAAGCCCATTTAATTGAGATAAAAAATAGCGGTTAAGGTCCTTAAATTGCAATTCCAAAATAATGGTCCTTTTAACCAATTGTGGCAAATACCCTTCTAGCTCTATCGGAAATGTTGCTAAATCAGTGTTAGTTTTGAAATGTTGTGGCGATTTGAGATAAAAACTACTGTCCCGAGTAAATAATCTATAAGAGAAATCGGTATCTATTCCATTTTCAGAAAGTCTATGGGTAATAAAATCATTTAGAAAATGCTTGGATGCATCCTGAATGCTATCCAGACTTAAATCAAAATAAGAATCATCATTGGTAATGGCCTGACCCACCAGAAATGACAATTGATTCTCCGTTAAAAGATCTTTCTTAATATCTTGACTTGCAATGCCAATATTTTTATTGAACTGAACTATGGCCAAATTAAGCCCAATTTTAAGATATTGATATTGTACAATAAACAACCCGAGTATGGCTGCAACAAAAATGGCTATATATAAAGTTCCTCTATTCAAAATCGAGTACTATATTACTAAAAAATCCCTTTTTAAATTCAGATTAACCCTATATTAATCTTATTAATCTTTTCTTAATCTTTTTAACCTCTCATTACACCAAACCTTTCTAACTTAAATCTACTTTAGCCCGGAATATAATTAGTGATAATTATTATTCTGTTTACCAACAATTATTATACTGTTTACCAAAGCATTAATACAACTATGAAAAAACACATCAAACACAGTGTTGTGTTACTGTTATTTATTGTAACAACACACAACTTAAAAGCACAAGGTTGCGTAGCCATTCGCGGAAATTCGGGTAACGGAAATTTTGGGAGTTCCGTTAACTTAATGGCCGGTGAGTTTAATGTTCAAACCGGATACCGATATTTTAAATCGTTCAGGCACTTTAGAGGTGACCATGAAGAGACCAATAGGGTTGCGGAAGGCACAAATGTCATTAACCATTCGCATTTCTTGGATTTTTCCATAAGTTATGGTATTACCGACAGATTATATGCGGATTTTATCATTCCTTATGTCTGGCATACACGTTCGTCCCTGTATGAGCATGGTGGTAGTGGATTGAATGATCGGCATGAAACGTCTTCCCATGGGGTTGGCGACATTAGGGCGGTCCTTGGCTATTGGCTTTTTAAACCCGGAACAAAGAAATTTAATTATTCCCTAGGGCTTGGTTTAAAACTACCCACTGGAACTTATGATTACACAGATACTTTCTACAATCAAGGACCAAATAAAGACCAAGATATTGAAGGTGTTGTTGACCAGTCCATACAGCCGGGAGATGGTGGAACTGGATTCACAGTCGACATTCAGGGTTATCACGAATTGTCCGATCACTTTGGATTAAGTGTTAATGTATACTACCTTTTTAATGCCACTGAAACCAATGGTGTGTTCACGAGAAATGGAAGAAGTGAATTTTCTTCTCCAGATCAGTTTGCCGTAAGATTAGGTTCCTATTATAGTGCCCAAAGTGGCTTTAATGCCTATTTGGGAGGTAGAATAGAAGGTGTCCCGTCAGACGACCTAATAGGTGGCAGTGCAGGTTATCGCAGACCCGGCTATGCTGTTTCGGCAGAGCCCGGAATTGGATATTTTAAACATAATTATTCCATTTTTGCAAGTGTGCCCATTGCATTATACAGAAACCGAATACAAAGTTATGATGACAAACAGCGTACTGCAGAGACAGGTGAATACAAAATTGGCGATGCGGCTTTTGCCGATTACCTTATCAATGTTGGGATTTCGTACAGGTTTATGAACAAAAACAAAGATAAGGAGATTCCAAAAATCGATTTAAATTTTGAGCAAAATTGAACCTTGAATAAATTCAACGAATAATTTTCTCTGTTTTATGTTGTTAAAAAATTAGTAAAATTCATCTATTTAAAAAGCGGGTACTATTTCATAAAAAACCTTTTTTTAATTGATATTAACTGTTTATTAATTTTATTAATCCTTTATTAATCTTTTTAACTTCTCGTTACCCTAAACATGCATTAAAACCCTTTATATTAGCTTCGGTTTTCATTTAGTAATGAAACCACTTAAATAAAACCACATAGTTAATGAATTTAGGAGGACATTCCTTCAATAGAGTTAAATTGAACCTTGAGTAAGTTCAAAAAAATAATTTGTTTTTCTATTATATAGCGCTAAATAACTAAAATTTAGCGCTATTTTTTATATGTAACTTTCTACTTATTCAGCTTTAAATGCAGAACCAGAAATAAGGCACACAAACCAATCAAAACTCCCGAAATAACATAAAACAATTGAGCCAGTGAAATAACTTGTAAAAATGGCAGCAGTACAATTGGAGACAAAAATTGCCCCATGAACCAAAATGTCGTTAACCTTCCTATTTCCCGACCGCGAATTTCCAAAGGTGCCAACTGCATCACCCAGATATTGGCATTAGGTATTAAAACTCCCATTCCCAAACCTACGATCAATATTCCAATCAAGGCCATTAAATAGGTGGTTGACAATGCTATACCAATAAACCCAAGGGCCATTAAAAAATAGCCTAAACAAAATACCTGTTGAAAGTTTAATCTGTCCTTTATTTTTGAATAGGAAAAGGCCGAAACTGCCGAAAAAAATGTACTTGATGCAATCGCTATCCCAATTAAAGCATTTTTTTCAACGCCAATGGATTTCAAATAAAAGGGGACCTGAACCGGAATAATAAAAAATATGACCCACATCAACATGACATTAATAAAAACAAACCAAATAATTTTAGGCGATTTAATGGCTTTACTTATGCTTTTGGCTTCAGAATGTCTTGATGGTTCTTTTAAATATAAATAAGTAAATGGCAAGATAAGCAATGAGAAAAAATACAGCAAAAACGGCACTCGCCAATTAATATCCGCCAAAAACCCTCCAAGAGTTATAAAAACTATGCCGCCCAAAGACATTACGGCAATTTGTATTCCGGCAAACTTTTGTCTTGCCTTTCCCTGGTAATAGTCAGCAACCAAAGTGGTCACTATGGTCATCGAAATTCCGACACTGATTCCCAATAATGCCCTTCCAGCAAGGATAAGATAAATATTATCCAGCCAATATCCAGAACTGCCCGAAACCGCATACAAAACAAGCGCAATGCCTAGTAGTTTAAGCCGACCAAATTTGTCAATGATCAAACCAGCAACTATGGCACTCAAAGCAATAAAAAGCCCTGGAAATGACAACACCAATTTTACCAAACTTGAGGCATTGGGCAAATGAGCGAATGCTTTGGTCATATCTGGAAGGGAGGCCGATATGGTAATCATGGACATAATGGTAAGGCTGCTCACCAATAAAATGGCGGCTTTTACTTGCCAACTTTCTGAATTCATATCTTATGAAATGGTTAGATTATAATTCAGAATAAAATCGCGCAAACTATATGAAAAAGCCATTAGACCATTTTTCCTTTCATTAACTTTGGAAGCATTTCTTTAAAATTTTCCTTTTTATTCAAATGTGGAATTGGCTCTTTTGGTTCTTTTACACCTAAAAATTTGCATAATGGACCCCATCCATCCCGCACATCATAAACCAATAATTTATCTCCAGGCACATGGGCTTTAACTTCTGCAATATGATTTTCCCAAAAATTTTTCGCAAATTCCTTGTCTCCAAATTTCCCTTGAAGTCTTTCAGCAAAAAAGACCTTCTTAAACCATTTAATGACCTTTACCACGTTTCGCGCTCTAGCACTTAAAAGTAGTTTACCCAACATCTTTATTTTTTCAACCGGGGTTTGCGGCCCTGCCCTAAATACTGTACTATCCACGCTTTTATACCAAGATTCAAAGTCCCTAACGGTAAGGATCACCTTAGCATCAGGATATTGTTTCATGTGTTCCTTGTACCAAGGGTAACCGGGAAAATCAACAGTCCCATCATAACCCTTATATAATGCATCCCAATCGGTATCTCCAGTTTCATCCAGTGTTTTCCAATAGTGTAGTTTATCTGGATTAACAAGGAGCTCTTTCATGTGATACACATGTTTAAACCCCAATTCTTCCAAGCTTTGTTTTAATGTGTTTGTACCAGTCCTTGGTAAACCTGCACCAATAATTTTAATTGACATAATATTTCCGTTTTATTATTTAGATTAATTAATGAATACTATCATTTTCTTGTGTCGGTGGCGGTGGTGGCATTTTAAATACAAACGGTTCCGGTTGTGGCTCAACGGGTTTTAAATCCTTACCGTTGAATGCTGGGAAATCCAAATCAAAATGTGTTCCCCTAAACTGTGCATAAAGAAAAGGGCCTGTTGGTTGAGCCACGGTACCATCAGGTAATTTATAATTATCATTATAGGGGTTCATATATTCCCAAACGGTTTCTCCATCGGGTGTAACTTCAATAAAACGTCCGGTTGCGCCTTCAGTAACAAATGTATTGCCATTTTTCATTCTGTGAGCCCCAGAGACGAAGGCAGAATATAGGGAATATTTATCCGATGCCATATACTTCCAAACCGATTCTTCTGGACCAATAGACCCAGAATCCGGAATGATGTAGGCTCCATTTTTATCGGTTGGAGGAACAAACTCATATACTGCGCTATAATTTCCCAAATCAGCAATTGATACTTGTGGGTCTGGTGATTGTGCTGCCATTAGCGCAGCCCAAACCGATGGCATTTTATTATCAGGGTTTACAATATCATTATCAAATACCATTAAATGACCTTCTCCTGGGAGTCCTTTTGAAATAAATTTAATGTCATGTTGTCCATATAGTTTTTGATCTTCTTTTGTGCCCCTACCATAATTTTGAGCATTGCCCCAACGGTATAACAAATCACCACCATGCCCCCATTTTCCTCCTGTGCTACCTTTTGCCTCTTCAGTTGTTGTGCTGTGATCAATGATATAAACTTCACTGTAACTAGGACAGCTCACCACAATTTGATCCAAATCGGCATTGTAGGAAATAGCGTTAAAATGTGAAATATCTGAACCTTGGTTCTCGGGTGTGGCATTGGATGTCATAAAGCCCATTTGGATCATTTGTTTTATTTGCTCTTCTGTCATTTCAGGTCCACCTTCACCGCCTTCAAGATTAATATTTATTTTCCTTGGATGATCCGCAAGAACTCCATAATTGTTTTTGGCTGGATCAAAATCCTGGATAAGGTGGTCCCACATGTGCCATTCCCAAACAATTTCGCCACCATTTGGTCTTATGGGTTTGATTTCAATGATCTTGTCGGGCCAGATTCCTGCTTTTGCCGTAAGTTCAGGATTTCTACCTGCTGCCGCAGCTTCTTCAAGTGTTTTTACTTCGTAAGAAATTGCCAGAATATTACCGTTTGGCATGATTTCAAAATCATGATGGGTCAATTCATTGGCATTTGCATATTCAAAATCCCATAGCATATTGCCATCCCAATCATATTCTCTTATTCTGCCAGCTTGCCCGCCTGCTGCAAAAGTTGGAAAATCGACATCTCTTTCCAACCTGAACAGATGGCCATTTTCTAAAAGGTAAGAGTGCAAACTGCTTAATTCACTTTGCCATGTGTGCACAATTTTACCATCCATATCCATTAAATAGGTTTTGGTACTGGAAGATGGCTGAAACAATACATATCCAGGTGTAGCTTTATCGGTTTTAGTGAGTAAACCTTTTTTGGCCGAAACGCCAGTAATTGACCTAGTATCTTCTGGCTTCCATTGACGGATTTCAGTAATTTGAGAAACTTCTTGTTTTGAGTTATCGGTTTTACATGAAAATGCAAAGACAGATAAAAAGGTGAGCAATAAAAATAAACGAATTTTCATAAAGTTGAATTGGTTTGATTAGTTATTAAAAATAATAAATTTTATCGAATACTATCATTAGTTGGTGGTGGCGGTGGCATTTTAAATATAAAAGGTTCCGGTTGTGGCTCAATGGGTTTTAGTGTTTTTCCAGCAAATGCAGGATAATCTGCATCATATTGTAAGGCTCTAAATAAACCATATTGGGTTATTCCTCCTCCTGGTTGGGGATTAGTTCCATCGGGTAATTTATAATCAAATTTATAGGGATTCCAATATTCCCATACAATTTCCTTCTCTGGTGTGACTTCAAAAACACGACCATTGATGCCTTGTGTGATCAAGGTATTTCCGTTTTTTAAGCGTTGCGCACAAGACATTATTGGGGAATAGAAAGAATATTTATCAGGTGATGTATATTCCCATGCCAGTTCAGAAGGCCCAACGGCACTATCCAATGGAATCTCATACATACCGGATTCTTTCATTGGTAAAGTAATTTCATAAACAGCACTATAATTACCAATATTGGCAATGGAAACTTCAGGATCTGCCGATCTTGTGGCCATCATAGCTCCCAAAGGAGATGGCATTTTATTGTTTGGGTCTGCAATGTCATTATTGAACACTATAAAGTTATTGCCTCCTGGGTAATCTTTGGGAATCCATTTCAGATCATGTTGATTGAAAAGTTTACGATCCACTTCTGTACCTCTTCCGTAATTTGCAGGATTCCCCCATCGATATAACAGATCACCTCCATGTCCAGATTTGCCACCTGTACTGCCTTTGGCTTCTTTAGTTGTTGTACTATGGTCAATGATATAAACTTCACCAAAATGCTTCACACTAATGGCTATTTGATCCAATTCGGGATTGTACGCTACAGCATTGGCATGTGTAATATCTGAAGCAATATTATCTGCCGAAAAATTTGCTGTGAAAATCCCCGCTTCTTTCATATGTTCAACTTCTTCGGGTGAAAAAGGCGGAAAATCCAGATCGTTTTTAATGTTCACGTTAATACGTTCAGGGTGTTCCAATACTACCCCATAGTTTGGTTTTGAAGCATCAAAATCCTGAATTAAATGGTCCCACATGTGCCATTCCCAAACAATCTCTCCTCCAAAAGGTTTGGTGGGTCTAATTTCAATGATCTTATCTGGCCAAATGCCAGCCTTGGCAATTGTATTAGGGTCTTTTCCTGCTGCAATTGCCTCTTCTACTGTTATTAATTCGAATGAAATAGCAAGAATATTGCCATTTGGAAGCACTTCCAAATCATGATGGATCACCTCCTTTTCATTGGCATACTCGAAGTCCCAAACCAAATTTCCGTCCCAATCATATTCTCGTAACCTTCCCGCAAGTCCTCCTGCTGCAAAGGTTGGAAAATCAACATCACGTTCCATCCTGATCAAATGTCCATTTTCAAGAAGATACCCATTAAGCGTTGCACTTAATTCACCGTCCCATTCATGAACGACCAAGCCATCTTTATCCATTAAAAATGTTTTGGTGCCCGTATAAGGTGAAAACAAAACATATCCTGCACTGACCATTTCAGATTTTGAAATCAAGCCCCTTTTGGCTCTGTTACCCGCAATGGCTCTAGTATCTTCGGGTTTCCATTGGCGAATTTCAGTGGTTTCTGAAATTTCTTGTTTGGAATTATCGGTTTTACATGAAAATGCAAACACCGATAAAACGCTAAGCAATAAAATTAAACGAATTTTCATTTTTAGTTGGTTTTAGGTAAAATTACTTTGGTGTAGGTTGCTTAACTAAAAATCTGGGGAGGGAATGAAATTTCCAAAAAACGATTGATTTAAAAACAATACATCGAATTTAATCTTTTTTTTATAACTAAAAAAATCTTTTTTAAGCGGCCCTTTAGGTGTCAATTCTGTAAACAGATTGATATAAAAATTTTGGGAAAATAGCCTTAATAAAATACTGCAACCTTCCTTTTAAGCCCGCTTTTACTATATGATTGTAGGTACTGATCGGCAATTTATAAATAATTTCCTTGGCCAATTTTATTTTTTTCCCTGGACCCGTTAAACGAAATTGTGTGGCCTGGGTTGGTCCGTACATTAAATGCAACCAAAGCTTAGGGTTTGTAAAAAAATATCTAATTATTGGTGGATAACAGCCTATAATTTTGGACATCCCATTCATATAATGATGATAATCCACTAGGCTTCTTATACGGTCACAATTACCTTCAAATTGTTCTTTATAATGGGCAATATCCTCATCAATGCTCAACTTCATTGCTTCTGGATTGGGAAGCTTCATGTCTTTAGAAAAAATTAAGGCACAATACCGTGACTGCATTTCCATAATGGGAAACTGACTTCCAAAACCAGGTCTTGCCCAACCTATCCAAGCCAATCGATCTCCATAATCAAGGTGGAACATGTGTTTATATAGGCTTCTTGGGTCACAAACTTGCAGTCCTTCCGGCATAAAATCATTTTTGTTATGATATCCTGTTGAAAACACAACAGCGTCCACATTGTCCAAAACATCCCCACTTTTGGAGGTCAACATTTTACCACCATTTTCAATTTTAACAATATCATCAACCACCTTGCATCCATAATTTGCAATGGCCTTGGGCAAAGCCAAGGTTTTGGTGCCGTAAATGCCCCAAATGCCCCTGCTTGCCTTTACCTTATCATTTAAGTCAGCAAGAGCATCAAAGACTGGGTCTTTTCTGCCCCGCTCCAATTTAAGCACAAACGGGCTTAGCTGTTTTCCGTACTCACGTGGTAAATCCCAAATACCCCGATGCGTTGATACATCGGCAGCATGTTCGCCACGTTTTCGAGGAACGATCCAACCTGTTGATTCCCTTAAACTTATCCAAGATTGCTCTGCAACTTTGGAAATCTCATAGGCCACATCTGATCCTGATTCTCCACCACCAACAATCAAAACCCGTTTGCCTTTAAAACTATCGGCGTTTTTATAATCTCTTGAATGTAGATAGGAAATGTTGGTCAATTGTTTATGCCATTCCGGAAACCTTGGAATATTGTTATTCCCCGTTGCCAAAATAAGGCGTTCACAATGTAAACTTTCACCTGAGGTGAGCTTGACAATCCATGTTTTGTCTTTTTGAATGGAAACTGTTTCAACTTTAGAATTAAATCGTATGTTTTGCGTCACACCGTAATGCCCAGCATAGTCTTTCCAATATTGAACGGCTTCTTCTTTGGTCCAAAAATGATGGCTTTTGCCTTCACCCACCCAAAAATCGGAAAACATGCTAAATGTCACCGAAGATGTTAAAAGCAGATGGTCATAACTTTTGGAGAAAATCCCTCCAAGCTCTGAGGATTGTTCCAAGCACAACACATCCTTAAAACCTTTTTCGAGTAGTTCTTTGGTGGCCACAATGCCTCCCGGTCCAGCTCCAATAACAATACAACTTATCATAGTCTTCTACACATTTATTAAATTGATGTTGGCCTCTTCAAAGAGGCTCTTTACTTGTGAATCTATTTTCTCCAGTGGGTCGATTTTATATTTAAAATCACTTTTTAAGTCTTCGGGAATGATTTCAATAATTTCGGAAAATATAAATTTTTGGGGCTCAAGCGATGAATCTTTAACCCAAATGTTTGATATAAATGCTATACCTAAATCATTGTCCGTTTTAAAATCTTTTTTTAACCATTCAGGTAATTTTAGTTCTACCGAGCCCGTATATTTCTTATCAAAATCAATCTTAAAATCACATAGTGTTTTTCCTAGCAATTCACCACTCATTATCTTATCATAAGCTTCCTTAAGCCTCTTTCCATGGATATCCAAAAATCTCACAATCGCCAAGGTTCTGGATAATCCATCTGAATCCTTTAATTCAACAATTCTAATGGTTTCATTCTGTTTTAAAATATGAAGTGATATGGGGCCAAATAATTGTTCTAAAGTATGTGTGTGCAAATTTTTATAGTTCATTAAATGCTTATGCTATTTATGTCTCTCTATACAGAGTCAATTCATTTCAAAAATACGATAAAGTCATTTTAGGAATAACAATTTAACTTAAATCTTATTCTTCTTTTTTCTCTTCTTCCTTTGGGGGCAATTTAAAAATTTTGGGTTGTGGATCCAATGGAATCAGTTCTTTCCCTTTAAGTCCAGGATGGTCGTCAGGAATAAAATTAGCCCTAAAATTGAAGTATGCAAAAGGTACTGGATTTACAGGATCTCCATTGGTATGATGAATATTTCCCCTATACTGGCTTAAGTATTCCCAAACAATTTC
>DASWKU010000355.1:0-1562 GCA_036396455.1 Flavobacteriaceae bacterium | reverse complement strand
ATTTAATTTATTTTGATGGTAAGTTGAATAAAATCCCTGATAATTATAAAAAAGAGTTTGTTGCCTATTACATCAATCATGCCATTAAGAGCGATCGGCAAGTTGTTATCACCCATAAGGAAGGTGAGTTGCCAAAATCGGCTAGTTTAAAAGATTTTGAAAAAGGAAGAATGAACAAAATAACCAAAGACTATTGGTTAACAGATGAAACGGTTTCAGTGGGCAGTTGGAGCTACACGAACACTTTGGGATTAAAGAAGGCTGATGAAATCATTCATGTTTTAGCCGATATAGTAAGCAAAAATGGAGTTTTGATGCTTAATGTGTCGCCAATGGCAAATGGTATCATCCCTGAAAACCAACAAGCTATTTTATTGGAGATTGGAGATTGGTTGAAAACAAACGGTGAAGCGATTTACAGTACTCGACCATGGATAGTTTTTGGAGAAGGCCCCACAAAACAAGAAAAATCGGGGATGTTTTTAGATAAAATAACATACACCCCACAAGATATTCGCTACACCAAAAAAGGAAACACTATTTATGCCATTGTTTTAGGGTGGCCTGGTAATAACGTGCCTATAACTTTAACATCCTTTACAAGAAACATTCTCGGAGATAAAATGCCCAAAATTAAAAGTATTTCCATATTGGGGTTCAAAGGTAAAGTTCCTTTTTCCGTTGATAATGAAGGGTTACATTTTAAGACTCCTGATCAACAAATTGATGATAAAGCCTTTGTAATTAAAATTGAAACTAAATCATAAACAGGGTACGTCGTGCCTCTCAATGACAATAAAATTTATAAAATGAAAAAATATTTTGCAATCCTCTTTCTTGTTTTTGGCATGTATGCCAATGCCAATGTAAAATTGCCATTATTGTTTAACGATGGAATGGTATTACAACGTAACAAATCAATTCCGGTTTGGGGTTGGGCCAATGCCAATGAAAAAATCGAAATTCATTTCAAGGAGCAAATTGTAAAAACAAAAGCCGATAAAAATGGGAAATGGATGGTTCATTTAAAACCGGAAATTGCCGGAGGGCCTTATGAAATGACCATCATGGGTAAAAACACCATTACCATAAAGGATGTTCTGGTTGGCGAGGTTTGGATCTGCAGTGGGCAGTCAAACATGGAATTTACAGTTAAACAGGCTATGAATGCTGAACAAGAAATTAAAGATTCCAATTATCCCATGATTCGTCAGTTTTTGGTTGAAAAGGATATGGGCTCTACTCCAAAATCAAACTTAAAATCAGCAAAATGGGAGGTATGCAATGCTACTACTGTGGGCAATTTTACAGCGGTAGGTTACTTTTTTGCCAAGAAATTATATAACGAATTAAAAATACCTATTGGTATTATCCATTCTTCTTGGGGCGGTACTTGTGTGGAAACATGGACAAGCAGAGAAGCTTTTGAAAGTAGTGATGAGTTCAAAAATATGATTGTAAGGGTTCCAAAAATAGATATGGATTCATTGGCTGAAAACCAAAGAAGGGCCATTACCGATAAAATTGAAAGTATTCAAGGTTCAAAACTGAATGTTAACAAT
>DASWKU010000354.1:0-1592 GCA_036396455.1 Flavobacteriaceae bacterium | reverse complement strand
CTACGATCTGAACGCTCGTAGAGCCACTTTTATTCTTTTTAAGACGCACAAACATTACAGCAAAAGTAAAAAATCAGCCCAAAAATACAACGGGACACCCAAACCACAGGTAAGAACCCAGTGTTTTCAAGGGTTTCAGAGGGCAACTATGGGTAACCGCACAAAACAGGAGATACGAAATTCCGTCCATTTTAGACTGTTTGGAAGTTGGATTTGGTGATTATCACAATAAAAAAGCCATTTCTTAATTGAAATGGCTTTTTCATAATATAGAAAGTCAATTCATCCCAAATCTAGCTGTCGGCAGACAGGAACGGATAACGATAATCTGTAGGTGGTACAAAGGTCTCTTTTATAGTACGGTTAGATACCCAGCGCAATAAGTTCCAAACAGAACCGGCTTTGTCATTCGTGCCTGAACCCCTGGCGCCACCAAAAGGTTGTTGCCCAACTACAGCTCCCGTAGGTTTATCATTGATATAAAAATTACCTGCTGCATTTTCCAAGGCGTTTGTAGCAATATCAATCACATAACGATCTGCACTAAAAATGGCTCCTGTTAAGGCGTAAGGAGATGTTGTATCTACCAAGGCCAAAGTGTCTTCCCACTTGGCGTCTTCATATACATAAATCGTTAATACTGGGCCAAAAAGTTCAGTGCACATGGTGGCGTAATTTGGATCTGTGGTTAAAATAACCGTTGGTTCGATAAAATAGCCTATTGAATTGTCATAGTTTCCTCCGGCAATGATTTCGGCATTGTTGTCTTTTTTGGCATTATCAATATATTTTGACAGTTTATCAAAAGCCCTATCATCAATTACGGCATTGATAAAATTTGAGGTGTCATCAGGACTGCCCATTTTCATCGATTTCAAATCCTCCAATAAATATTTTTTAACATCGTTCCATTTACTTTTAGGAATGTAAGCCCTTGAAGCTGCTGAACATTTTTGTCCCTGATATTCAAATGCACCACGACCTAATGCAGTGGCCACTTGTTTTGCATCGGCAGAGGCATGCATCCAAACAAAATCCTTTCCACCGGTTTCGCCCACAATTCTTGGATATGAAATGTATTTTCCTTCATTCACATTTTTTCCAATTTGTTCCCAAAAACTATTGAAAACTCCGGTAGAACCTGTAAAATGAATGCCGGCAAAATGTTTGCTATCCAAAACGACTTCCGTAATCATAGCAGAATTACCGGTAACCATATTGATCACGCCATCAGGAAGTCCAGCTTCCTTAAACAACTCCATTATAATTTGAGCCGAATAGACTTGAGTTCTGGCAGGTTTCCAAATCACAACATTGCCCATCATTGCCGGAGCTGCGGGTAAATTACCTGCAATTGATGTAAAATTAAAAGGTGTTATGGCATAAATAAAACCTTCCAAAGCACGGTATTCCATTCGGTTCCAAACACCAGGGGAAGAATTGGGTTGGTTGGCATAAATTTCTGTCATAAATTCAACGTTAAATCTAAAGAAATCTATCAGTTCACAAGCGGCATCAATTTCAGCCTGAAACACATTTTTGGATTGTCCGATCATCGTGGCTGCATTCATTCTGGCTCTATAAGGTCCTGC
>DASWKU010000353.1:0-6314 GCA_036396455.1 Flavobacteriaceae bacterium | reverse complement strand
GAAATAACATCGGAAGTAAAAGCATGGGAAAATCATAGGAACAACAAAACTGCAAAAATCAACTGGCAGTTTACTAACGATCAGGCAAGGATAAAACTCAAAAGACTTTATCCGTCAATTTTAGATTAACACAACACTAGTTTGGGTTTTATTTTTCCTAGTTATAAATCACAATTAAAAACTTTGGAAGGCCGGTACAAAAGTTTTCAAAAAGATAATTTTGAAACTTATCTGGTATCTGTTTTAGAAGATTTGTTTAATGATTTCGTTCAAGCACATCCAATAGAGCAATGAAGATCCATTACATTATTTTGACCGTATTTTTAATGCTTTTTTCTTCTGCATTTTCTCAGGATAAAGTTGAGCTTATGTCTTTGGATATCCAAAACAGAAGCATTAAAGACATATTATTTGAAATAGAGAGAAAAACTGAATTTAGATTTTTTTATGCTGATGATTGGATCGATGACAATAAAATTAATAAAAATTATAAGGATGTTACTGTTGAATTTATTTTGAATGACCTATTTAATGATACTCCCATAAATTTCTTTATCTCTTGGGATAAACGAATTATTTTGACACGTAACAATATAATTTATGACGAATTACCTGAAGGTTATTTTAATGAAATACAACAAGATAGTATCAATGCATTTGAAGATGATGAAACATTTGCAACCCCACTTTTATTAGAGAAACAAGACGACAAAGAAAATAGTGTCGTTGAAACCATACGGATAGGGAAGGAAAAAAAGGGACAAGAAAAAAAACGATTTAAACTATCAGGATATGTTACAGATGCAAAAAATGGTAACCCAATTGCAGACTTGGCCATAATTGTAAGCGCTAAAAATATTGGAACTGTAACGGATGATAAGGGTCATTATGAAATTAGCTTGCCATCAGGTTTAAATGTGATTGAAACAAGCTCGTTGGGAGTGGAGCGTACAAAAAAGAATGTCATAATATACAATAATGGGTCACTTAATTTGAGTTTGAATAATACATATGAAGAATTAAATGAAGTATTGGTACAAGCTAAAGGGATTAAAAACATTGAAGATACCACTACTGGAAGTGAACAAATAGGTTCTGAAGATTCAAAAAATATTCCTCTAGTTTTAGGTGAACGCGATGTTTTAAAGGTCGCTACAATGCTTCCGGGCGTTACGACTGCGGGAGAAGGCTCAGTTGGTTTTAATGTAAGAGGAGGAAAAACAGACCAAAACCTGATTCTTTTGGACAATGCCGTAATTTATAACCCATCCCACTTTTTTGGAATTTTTCAAGCGTTAAACCCATTTACAATTAGAGATGTTACAATATATAAAGGAAGCATTCCTGCTGAATTTGGAGGTCGTATTTCCTCGGTTTTTGACATTGGCACCAGAGATGCCGATACTAAAAAGTTTGGAGCCGATTTGTCTGTTGGACCGGTCACATCAAACGCCGTAGTTGAGGTTCCGGTAATAAAAGATAAATCGGCTGTTATGCTCGGAGCAAGAGGAGCTTATTCCGATTGGGTATTGCGTTCTTTGAATGAAGATGATTTTAAGAACAGTCAAGCTTCTTTTTATGATTTCGTGGGTAAGTACAATCAAAAAATTAATGATAAAAATGAAATAAGGGCTTTAGCTTATTATAGCAAAGATGCGTTCAGTATCACTTCAGATTCATTATACAAGTACAGTAACAGATTGTTTTCAGTAAAGTGGAACCATACTTTTAGTGATAAAAGCAGTGGTGCTTTGGTTATGGCCAATAGCCAATATCAATTTAGTATTGATAATGAAAATAGCATGGAAGATAATTTTGAACAAAGCTTCAAAGTTGAAGAAACAGAACTTAAATTGAAAATGAATTATTCATTTAATGACATGCATAAAATAAACTATGGCGTTTCAGGCAAATTATATGCTGTATTTCCAGGTGAAATTAAGCCCAAAGGACAAAATAATTTGATTACTCCTAAAAAATTACCAAAAGAAAGAGCATTGGAATCGGGTGTTTTTATTGCCGATAAATTTAAGATCAATGATAAATTGCTTTTAGACTTAGGACTGCGTTATTCATTTTATGCTGCTCTTGGGCCAGCGTCAAAAAGTGAATATCAAGATGGTATTCCCCTATCTGAAGCTACAGTTATTGATACTTCGAATTATGGAAATAATGAAGTTATTAAAACTTATGGAGGCCCAGAAATTCGTTTTTCTGCCCGTTATTTGTTGAGAGAAGATTTATCAATAAAAGCTAGCTATAATAATGCTTATCAGTTTATACATACACTATCAAACAACACCACAGTTTCCCCAATTGACACTTGGAAACTTTCAGACAACTATATAAAACCGCAACAGGCAAATCAGGTGTCCTTGGGCATTTACAAAAACTTTAATATTAATGCTTATGAAGTGAGTTTGGAAGGGTTTTATAAAAAGCAGAAAAATATTTTGGACTTTAAAACAGGGGCAAAATTATTGTTGAATGAGCATATCGAAACCGAAGTTTTACAAGGTGAAGGAAAAGCTTATGGTGTTGAGTTTTTAGTCAAAAAAAACACAGGAGATTTAAACGGATGGTTGGGTTACACCTATTCTAGGTCTTTTTTTAAGATAGATAGCGAATTCCCGCAAGAGCGCATAAATGGCGGGGAGTACTTTCCTTCCAATTTTGATAAGCCCCATGATTTTAGCCTTGTTTTAAATTATAAGTTTACCCGAAGATTCAGTATGTCATCCAATTTTGTCTATCAAACCGGTAGGCCGGTTACTTTTCCTATTGGCAATTATCAATTCAATGGTGCTGAATACGTACTTTACAGTGACAGAAACCAGTTTAGAATTCCAGATTATTATCGTTTAGATTTAGGTCTTAATCTAGAAGGGAACCATAAAAAAAATAAGCTGGCTCATAGTTTTTGGAGCCTTTCGGTTTATAACGTATTAAGTAGAAACAATCCATATTCTGTTTTTTTTGTCAATAATGATGGAGAAATTAAGGCATTGCAAAGCTCAATATTTTCAGTACCTGTACCATCACTGACTTATAATATTAGCTTTTAAAAATAATTAAATTAAAGATGTATAGTTTAATTAATAAAAAATATAAAATTCAAAATATAAATATATTCCACTTGTGCTATATGTTTATGTTCCTTTTTGTTAGTTGTATAGTGCCTTATGAAGGAAACTTTGGCGGTTTTGATGACGTGCTGGTTGTTAATTCTGTAATAACTAACGAAAACAAAAGACAAGAAGTAAAATTGACACGATCATATCATTTTGAAGAAGAAGGCCCTCAAGATGAAACTGGTGCACAAGTAATTGTAGTAAGTAATGAAAGTGACGAATTCATTTTTGAAGAGACTGAACCTGGAACATATCTTTCCATTCAACCTTTTGCTGCGCAAATTGGTAAAGAATATAGCTTACAGATTACCACTGCCAATGGTAATTCGTATAAATCATCACCTGTGCAATTACCAGTGAGTTCTACAAATGTTGATGATGTTTACGCTGAACGAACAATAAATAGTGAAGGCACAGAAGGGGTAGGTATTATTGTAGATAGCTTTGACCCTTCTGGCAATTCCAAATATTACAGACATGAATTTATTGTGACCTTTAAGATCATTGCGCCTTATTGGAGCCCTTATGATGCTGTTTTTGTTAGTGAAGGAGAACAAACGTTCAACATACCTGTTATATTAAGAGAACAGGAGGAGCACACATGTTATGGTACAAATAAATCTAATAATATTATTATAAAAAGTACTGTAGGTTTAAATGAAGATAGACTAAAAGACTATAACATTGGTTTTATAGACAGAGATAATTATATTTTATCCTATAGATGTAGTGTTCTAGTAAAGCAATATGTTCTTAGTCCAGAAACATTTTCATACTACGAAACATTAAGAGGATTGTCTCAATCTTCTGATAATATTTTTTCTGAAGATCAACCAGGTTTTTTGGCAGGCAATATTTTTTCTGAAAATAATCCAAGTGAAAATGTCGCAGGTTTTTTTGAAATTTCTACTGTAGAAGAAAAGCGCATATTTTTTAATCATGAAGATTTTTTTCCGGGTGAAGAACTACCGCCTTACATTGTTGGCTGTTTTTTATTTGCACCAACTACAACGGGTGGTTTGGGAAAAAGGGAATTGGTTAACTTAATCAGGGACGGGAACATTCGTTTTTATGATTATAATGTAGACCATATTGGGAATGGAGGCCCTTATTTAATAACAAGCCCTCCGTGTGGTGATTGTACGGTTTTGGGCAGTAATGTAATACCAGATTTTTGGACAGAATAAAGACGAGATGACAAGAAAAATAACAATTTTACTTCTGTTGATTCTTTCCTTTAAAATGGTAAGGAGCCAAGTAGTGATTGAAAACAATGAACAAATTGAAGGGTTTATGAAAATTCCCAATGAATCTGTTTTTGTTCATTTTAATTCATCGTTGTTGTTTACAGGAGAGTATTTATACTATTCGGTTTACTGCTTAAATACTAAAACAAAATTATTAAGTGATTTAAGTAAAGTCGCTTATGTGGAATTGGTTGGGCCAAATGCTGGAACTGTTTTCACTCATAAAATTAAGCTTGAACATGGTGTGGGAAGTGGCGATTTTTTTATTCCCGTTTCAGTTTCGTCCGGTAATTATAAACTCGTGGCCTATACCAATTGGATGAGAAATAATGATAATCATGTTATTTTTCAAACTGATATTAATATCATTAACCCTTATAAAACAAGCACATCCATTTCATCTGTAAATGATGATAAATCTCAAACGAAGGATTTAAAATTAGATGCTCAAGATGATAAGAATTCAGGTCCTTTAAATTCAAATGTTGCAAATAACAATTCTTTAAACTTAAAACTTGATAGTAAAAAATTCAATAAAAGATCTAAAGTCTCCTTGCGTTTAAGTGGTAACACATTAGATGTAATTCCAAAAGGCAATTATTCTGTTTCAGTTAGAAAAAAAGGCAGTATTCCAAAACCAAATATTCCAAGTACCTTAAGTTTTATTGACAATCTTAAAAATAATAAAAAAGAGTCACAAATTGGCACAAAGGTATTTCTACCTGAACTTCGCGGGGAATTGTTTTCAGGCAAAGTTTCGACTTTAAACAATAATTTGTCATTGAATGATTTAAGTGTAGCAATATCAATTCCTGGAGATAATTCTTTTTTTAGAATAGTGAAAACAAATGATAATGGTGAATTTTTTGTTGAGATAGATAAATACTATTCTGTAGACAAAATGTACTTACAGGTTTTAGGAGACAATAGAAATGAGTATCAAATAAAGCTTGATGAATTTAAAGCTGTTGATCATTCCAATTTTGAGTTCAATGCCTTTAAAATTGACCCAACTTGGAAAGATGAAATTATCAAACAAAGTGTTCATAACCAAATTGAAAGTGCTTATTTCGAGTTCAAACCAGACTCAATTCTTGCTCAATTGCCTTTAAAGTTTTTTGAAAACAAAAAAGCGGAAGTTTTTAACCTTGATGACTATACGCGTTTTAACACTATTAGAGAAACAATAACAGAAATTGTTAAAAATGTTTCATTTAGAAAAGTAAACAATGAAAACTATGTTTTGGAATTACAAGGTTTTACCTTCGGAACAAATACAGGAATTCCTCCATTGGTTTTGGTAGATGGAGTTGTAATTCAAGACCACACCGCATTATTGGAATTCAACGCAAATAATGTTACCGAAATATCTGTTTATAGAGACCAATTTGTAATTGGATTTAATGTTTTCCAAGGAGCAATTAGTATAAAAAGCATTAAAGGGATTGAGGATTATTTACAAAGTGAGGCTTCAATCTATAGTACTGAATTTTTTAAGCCTCAGTTAAAGAAAAATTATTTTACCCAAATTTATACTTTAGATAACCAAAATTCCAGAATACCTGATGATAGGATTCAGTTACTGTGGATTCCACATTTAGAACTAAATAGTTTAGAAACCAAATTGGACTTCTATACCTCAGATGTTGAAGGCGAATTTGAAACAAGTTTAGTGGGTTTTACACTTGATGGCAAACCAGTTTCTGTAAAAAACAACTTTAAAGTTGAATAGGTTTTTTAAAAACCAACAGTCCAATTGATTGCCCCCTGTTTTGTGCGGTTACCCATAGTCGTGCTCTGAAACCCTTGAAAACACTGGGTTCTTACCTGTGGTTTGGGTGTCCCATTGTATTTTTGGGCTGATTTTTTACTTTTGCTGTAATGTTTGTGCGTCTTAAAAAGAATAAAAGTGGCTCTACGAGCGTTCAGATCGTAG
>DASWKU010000352.1:0-2058 GCA_036396455.1 Flavobacteriaceae bacterium | reverse complement strand
CCTACCCGAGTTTCAATCATGCGACCAAAAGCGCTCATGGTCAAACTTGGATCTGGTAATGAACTCACCTGTGGTGCTTTTTGCAAAGCCGCTTCAAATTCTTTATATGCAGATTGTATCTCAGGATTATTTTGAGACGCTATGCTTAAATAATCAGTTAATGTCTGACCATTACTACTTATTGAACAAAGCACTACAACCAAAGTTAAATAACTTAATTTCAATATCTTATATTTACCTAGTATCTTCATTATTAATTGCGTTTAATTACTGATTCTCGCCAAAAAGCCTGTAAAACGGGCACGACAAACATGGTCATAAGCTGAATTACCATCCCTCCAAATACAGGTATGGCCATTGGGATCATAATATCTGCGCCTTTACCTGTTGAGGTCAGTATAGGAAGTAAAGCGATGATGGTAACGGCTGCGGTCATCATTGCGGGTCTCACCCGTTTTTTACCAGCAACTAAAACGGCTTCTCTCACACCTACTAGTGTTTCAGGTTGCCGCTCTTCAAAAACCTGGTGGATGTAGGTGCCCATAATAACGCCATCATCCGTTGCTATTCCGAATAGGGCGATAAACCCAACCCAAACGGCAACACTTAAATTGATGGGATGAATCTGAAATAAATGCCGCATGTTGACATCGGCTATGGAGAAATTTAGGAACCAATCCTGTCCGTAGAGCCATAACATGATAAAACCACCCGCAAAAGCAACAAATACACCAGAAAAATGGATGGATGATGCAATGACCGTTTTAAACTGAAAGTACAATAGCAAGAATATGATGACTAAACTTATTGGAATAACAATTGATAATTTTTTGACCGCTCGAATTTGATTTTCATAACTGCCCGAAAACTTGTAACTCACGCCTTTTGGAACTAACAATTCTCCTGCATTAATTTTGTTTTCAATCAATTCTTGGGCATCATTGACCACATCAACTTCGGCATAATTTTCTTTTTTGTCGAATAATACATATCCTACCAAAAAGGTTTCTTCACTTTTTATCATTTGGGGACCGCGTACAAATTCAAGGCTTACCAATTCACCCAAAGGCACCTGAACGCCCGTAGGGGTTGGTACTAAAATTTTCTTGATTTTTTCTGGATCATCGCGTAATTCCCTAGGATACCGAACTCGTACAGGATAACGTTCCCTGCCTTCAACCGTTGTTGTGATTTTCATGCCTCCAACAGCGGTTTCTATGACTTGCTGAACTTTTTCCACGCTTAAGCCGTAACGGGCAATGGCTGAACGGTTGATATTTATTTGTAAATAGGGTTTCCCCACAATTCTATCAGCAAAAACGGCTTCGGCTTTAACAGAAGGCACGTGTTTTAATATACCTTCCAACTCCAAACCAAAATCTTGAATGGTCTTCAAATCGGGACCATACACCTTAATGCCCATGGGAGCACGCATACCGGTTTGCAACATGACCAAACGTGTTTCTATAGGCTGTAATTTGGGTGCTGATGTTACTCCTGGGAGCTTGGAAACCTTGACTATTTCTTTCCAAATATCATCGGAACTTCTAATTTGTGAACGCCAATTTCTAAAAAATTCGCCATTATCATCAGGAACTAAATCTTTTTCAGTGACACTTTGAAGTAAGGCGTCATCGTTTGTTAATTCGTTTCCGTTTTTAAGAATAAACTTATCATCTTTATTTACTTTAAAACGAATAGGTTTTCCATTATAGGTTTCTATAAATTCCGATTTGTAATTGATGATGTTTTCAAACATGGAAATAGGTGCAGGATCAATGGCACTTTCCACCCTTCCCAACTTCCCAACAGCAATGTCCACTTCGGGAATATTGGCCAAAAGCATATCCAACTTTTGAACGGTGTTTTTGCTTTCTTCCAATCCAGCATGTGGCATGGCGGAAGGCATTAACAAAAATGATCCTTCGTTCAAGGTTGGCATAAACTCGGATCCAATACCTGGAAATGTTTTGGAAATTGAAGACCAGACTTTTGTTTCCTTGATGTTCCATCCTATTTTTTCAAATCCTTTGGAAGCGAATCCGAAAATATTATCAA
>DASWKU010000351.1:0-12713 GCA_036396455.1 Flavobacteriaceae bacterium | reverse complement strand
GATTTACGTGCAAAAGCCGAATTGCACAAAGATCATTTGGCAGCTTTAATGGTGACCTATCCTTCTACCCATGGTGTTTATGAATCTGCCATCAAAGAAATAACCAAAATCATTCATGACAATGGTGGTCAAGTCTATATGGACGGTGCCAACATGAATGCCCAAGTAGGATTGACAAACCCGGGAAATATTGGTGCCGATGTTTGTCATTTAAACCTACATAAAACATTCGCTATCCCTCATGGCGGTGGTGGCCCGGGTGTTGGTCCAATATGCGTTGCCAAACAGTTGGTGCCTTTTTTACCGGGCAACCCCATGGTTAAAACTGGAGGTGAGCATGCCATAACAGCGATTTCTGCTGCGCCCTTTGGTTCTGCTCTGGCTTGTTTAATTTCTTATGGTTATATCAAAATGCTGGGTGCCGAAGGTTTGACCCAATCCACTAAAATTGCCATTTTAAATGCCAATTACATCAAACAGCGTTTACAGGGTAGTTTTGATACTTTGTATTCAGGTGAGCGCGGTAGAGCCGCTCATGAAATGATTGTAGATTGTAGGGCTTTTAAAGCTAATGGAATTGAAGTCGTTGATATAGCAAAACGACTCATGGATTATGGATTTCATGCACCTACAGTTTCTTTTCCAGTTGCGGGAACTTTAATGATTGAACCTACAGAAAGTGAGAGTAAAGCAGAAATGGACCGATTTTGTGATGCTATGATTTCGATTAGAAAAGAAATTAATCAAGCGACCAAAGATGATGACAATAACGTACTTAAAAATGCACCACATACTTTAGACATGGTCACCTCTGATGAATGGTTATTGCCATATTCCAGGGAAAAAGCAGCCTTCCCACTGGACTATGTCAAGGAAAACAAGTTTTGGCCATCTGTAAGGCGTGTTGATGATGCTTACGGAGACCGTAATTTAATCTGTACCTGTGCACCAATTGAGGAATTTATGGATGCCTAATGGCGTTTTGAACATCGTAAAATGGAATGGCATTGAATTTGCTTTTAATGGATTACCTCTATATTTGTGTATAACTAAAATTAAAGGCATTCTTTTTTCATGAATATTAAAATTACCGGTACTGGAAGTTATATTCCAGATACCATTGAAAAAAACGAAAATTTTCACCAACACGAATTCTTAAATACCGATGGCTCCCAAATTGAGCACCCCAATGAGATCATTGTAAATAAATTTAAGGCCATTACGGGTATTGCTGAACGTCGTTATGCCAAAGCGCATTTGAACTCTTCAGACTTAGGTTTTTTTGCAGCAGAAAAAGCAATCGCCAATGCAAAAATAGATCCCGAAACTATTGATTATATTATTGTGGCCCACAATTTTGGTGATGTGAAACACAATACCATACAAAGTGATATCTTGCCCTGTTTGGCGTCAAGGGTAAAACATAGTTTACGTATCAAAAACCCAAAATGTGTGGCTTACGATATACTTTTTGGTTGTCCGGGTTGGGTTGAAGGCGTGATACAGGCCAAAGCATTTATTCAAGCGGGTATGGCAAAACGGTGTTTGGTCATTGGTTCCGAAACCTTGTCCAGGGTGGTTGACAAACATGATCGGGATTCCATGATCTATTCTGATGGTGCCGGGGCTGCCATAATTGAAGCCACTGAAGATGAAGGTGGAATATTGGCCCACGAAACGGCCAGTTTCACTTATGATGAAGCGTACTATTTGTTCTTTGGGAATTCCAATAAACAGGAGTTGTGCAGGGATACCCGATACATTAAAATGGATGGACGCAAAATTTACGAATTTGCACTCAATAATGTTCCAAATGCCATGAAAACCTGTTTGGAAAATAGTGGTGTTGATATTAAGGATGTCAAGAAAATTTTCATTCATCAAGCCAATGAAAAGATGGATGAAGCTATTTTAAAGCGTTTTTATAGGCTTTACAAAACAGAGATTCCTGAAAAAATTATGCCCATGAGCATTCAAACTCTTGGGAACAGTTCTGTAGCTACCATCCCTACGCTTTTTGACTTGGTTAGAAACAATAAATTAAAAAATCATAGTCTTACCAAAGGTGATGTTATTATATTTGCAAGTGTTGGAGCAGGAATGCACATCAATGCCATTGTTTACAAATATTAATGTTAGAGGTTCCCTTTTTCAAGGGAAATAAATATGTACGACAAAACTTTTCCCGATAAACGCTATAAACACACCATTCAGTTTTTACAAAAACATGTTTCAACTTCAGAACAGATTTTGGATTTAGGTGTTAAAAATCCGTTTTCTGAAATTATGGTCAACCATGGTTATCGTGTTGAAAACACTAAAGGAGAAGACTTGGACTTTGATATTTCAGCCATTAAAAATTCAGAAGCAGATGTTGTTACTGCCTTCGAAATTTTTGAGCATTTGCTTTCCCCTTTCCCAGTTTTACAATCCATAAAAGCAAACAAATTGGTTGCCAGTGTGCCACTAAAATTATGGTTTTCTTCTGCCTATCAAAGCAAAACAGATATGAGGGATCGCCATTATCACGAATTTGAAGACTGGCAATTTGATTGGTTATTGGAAAAGTCAGGATGGAACATTGTGGACAGAGAGAAGTGGACCAATCCTACCAAAAAAATTGGAATTAGACCTATTTTGCGATGGTTTACGCCTAGATATTACATCATTTATGCAGAAAGAGTTCCCAAATAACAATTTCAAAGTACCAAATTCCAAAAACTGTTCGATAAAAAATTGGAATTTGGAATTTTAATATTGAAATTTCGAAAATGAAATTTTACATTATCATTCCGGCCCACAACGAGCAAGATTCCATTTCGCTTACTTTGGATTCTTTGGCCAATCAAACTCTTCTGCCAAAACGAGTTGTAATAGTGAACGATAATTCGACCGATGAAACAGAGGAAATTGTAGAAGTTTATGCCATAAAGTACAAATGGATTTCGCTGGTAAATTCAAAATCCTCAAACGAGCATCTGCCCGGTTCAAAAATCATCAATGCCTTTTATAAGGGTTATGAAACGTTGGATGGAAATTATGATATCTTATGTAAGTTTGATGCCGATCTTATTTTTCCGAATAACTATTTAGAAACCTTAGCCAATCACTTCAACAAAAATCCAAAACTGGGTATGGCAGCCGGCTTTTGTTATATTGAAAAAAATAAGGATTGGATTTTGGAAAGCTTGACCCGAAAAGACCATATCCGTGGGGCCTTGAAAGCCTACAGAAAAGAATGTTTCCTCCAAATAGGAAAATTAAAACCTTCCATGGGTTGGGATACCATAGATGAACTACTTGCCAAATATTACGGATGGAAGCTTCACACCGACAGCGCACTACATGTAAAGCACCTTAAACCTACCGGATTAAGTTACAATAAAGCTTCAAAATATCTGCAAGGAGAAGCTATGTACAAAATGCGTTATGGATTTACAATCACCTTGATTTCTGCCTTGAAATTGGCTTACAAAAAAGGAAGCTTCTATTTATTCAGAGACTATATGAATGGTTACTATAAGGCTAAAAAAGAAAAAATGGCCTTTTTGGTTAGTGAGAAACAGGGTGAGTTTATCCGTAAACTGCGTTGGAAAAATATGATTTCAAAATTCAACTAATTCAAGATAAAATCCAAAGGTTTACCAATCACTCCATTTGGGAAGCTAATGCCCAAGAGTGCAGAAATGGTTGGAGCAATATCTGTAATTTCTGTTTTTTGAAACGTTTGCCCATGTTTGATGCCTTTTCCAAAAAATAATAGGGGAACATGGGTATCATAGCTAAAGGCACTTCCATGGGTAGACCCCGTTTTGCTGTATGAAATGTATCCAGGATCCATTACAATCAAAACATCTCCGGAACGTTTTTGGCTGAACCCATTTTGCAATAATTCTTCTATTCCTGTTGTAAATGCAGTTGTACTTATTGTATGGGCAGAATACACTTTATCCACATGGTCATACCCTATAAGTTCATCGACTATTGTTTCTTGTACACCATCCAAATCTAAATCCATTTCTTTAATTTTTTCTCGATTTAAAAATATTTGATTGTTGCTTACATTTTCAATCAAACCCGTTGTTTTGAAGGTAGCATCCATAAAAACACTAAATTTTTGTTTCGATTCAAGATCATTTAAATACCCTGAAGGTATTTTTACCGATTGCAAATAGGACGGGACATCAATAGCACCATGATCTGAAGTTAAAAACACCGTGTATTCTCCTTTTCCAACTTTGTTATCCAAAGCCTTAAAAAGACGCTCCAAATCCAAATCCAAACGCAAATAGGTGTCTTCAACTTCTTTGGAATTCACCCCAAAGTTATGTCCGATATAATCGGTTGAAGAAAAACTTACGGTCAAAACATCGGTCATTTTATCCTGTCCCAGTTGTTCTCCATCAATTGCGGCAATGGCAAAATCGGCAGTTAGGCTGTTTCCAAATGGCGTTGACTTTAAAATTTCGTAGAATCCATTTTGATCTTTCAATGCATTTAAATCATACGGAAATGTTGCTGTTTCTTTTCCAACAAAGCCGCCTTCGAAGGTATTTAAATCCTCTCCACTTTCAGAATAGGTTGTAATGTCATAAAGTGTGTTCCAAACCTTTAAATACGATTTTGAAGTTCCCGATGCATTAAAATCGTTCACCCATTTTGGCAGTTTGTCCATATAATATGTACTCGAAATCCAATGGCCCTCATCTTTCCCTTGGAACCAATAGGCTGCATTGGCGGAATGTCCCGCTGGTAAAATGGCCCCTCTATCTTTTATGGAAATCCCAATGGTCTTGCCACGCATTTGAGTGAACAATCGGTTCTCATCGGCAAAAGTGGTCGTTTTCATTCGGTGTGGTGACATCTGACCTGAAACATCCATCGTTCCAGCAGATCGCACTGAATCATCTTGGGCACAATATACAGAGGCCTTGATGTCTTTATCATACCAATTATTGGAGATGATCCCATGGTATTTGGGTGTGGTACCTGTAAAAATTGACGCATGGCCTGGACCTGTATAGGTTGGGACGTAATTGAAGTGGTTGTTTTTACAATTGAAACCTCCATTCATCATACGCTTAAAACCACCCTCTCCGTATTTGCTATAAAATCTGGTGAGATAATCATAACGCATTTGGTCAACTACAATGCCCACTACCAACTTTGGCTTCGATTCCAAGAGATGCTCTTCATAAGTTTCAACTTGGGTAATTTCCATTTGCGCTTTACAGGAAGGGATTAATACAAAAAGGATAAGGATTGCGGCTAAATGTTTCATTTTGTTCTTTTGTTTTACAAATTCAAAAATACTGATTTTAGAATATCTTATTTTAAATTTAAGGTTAAATAAGCTTAAGTTTTTTTACTTTAGCACAATCAAATTTTAATATGACATACCTTCATAATATTGGTGCCTATTTTTTAATGATTGCTGAAATGTTTCGCAAGCCTACCAAATGGTCGGTAATGAAAACCTTGATCTTAAAGGATATTGATGATTTGATCATTGGCTCTTTGGGCATCGTTGCGTTTATTTCCTTTTTTGTTGGGGGTGTTGTGACCATCCAGACCGCTTTAAATATCAGTAATCCATTAATACCGAAATATTTGGTTGGCTTTGCCACCAGACAGTCCGTTATTTTAGAGTTTGCGCCTACTTTCATTTCCATTATTATGGCTGGTAAAGTAGGCTCGTTTATAACATCAAGCATTGGGACCATGAGAGTTACTGAACAAATTGATGCTTTGGAAGTTATGGGTATCAATTCCTTAAATTATCTTGTATTCCCTAAATTTATTGCCATGTTGCTTTACCCATTTGCCATTTCCATTGCCATGTTTTTGGGAATCCTTGGCGGAATGGCAGCCTGTGTTTATGGCGGATTTAGTACGTTGCATGATTATATTACCGGAGTGCAAATGGATTTTATCCCATTCCACATTGCCTATGCCTTTATAAAAACTTTTGTATTTGCCTTTTTATTGGCGACAATACCGTCTTTTTATGGTTATTATATGAAAGGAGGCGCTCTTGAAGTCGGAAAGGCAAGTACCACAGCTTTTGTTTGGACCAGCGTCATGATCATTCTTTTTAATTATATATTAACCCAATTACTTTTAAGCTGATGATAGAGGTCCATGATTTACATAAATCGTTCGGCGATTCTGAAGTTCTAAAAGGGATAACTACCTCGTTCAGTAATGGAAAAACCAATTTAATCATTGGACAAAGTGGTTCGGGAAAAACCGTGTTCTTAAAATGTTTATTGGGATTGATAACTCCTGAAAAAGGAACGATATCCTACGACGGTAAAATTTATTCTGAATTGACAGATGGCCAAAAACGAAACTTAAGGGCCGAAATGGGCATGGTATTTCAAGGCGGTGCCTTGTTTGATTCGATGACCATTGCAGAAAATGTCATGTTCCCGTTGCGAATGTTTACCAAACAATCCAAAAGTGAAATGCAAGACCGCGTTGATTTTGTGCTGAAGCGTGTTAATTTGTCCGATGCACACAACAAAATGCCAAGTGAAGCATCGGGTGGCATGCAAAAACGTGTAGCCATTGCCAGGGCCATAGTGAACAATCCCAAATATTTATTTTGCGATGAGCCCAATTCTGGATTGGACCCCAAAACTGCGATGGTCATTGATAATTTGATTCAGGAAATTACTGAAGAATATAACATCACCACGGTTATTAATTCGCATGATATGAATTCAGTAATGGAAATTGGAGATAAAATTGTGTTCTTGAAAGATGGCCATAAAGCGTGGGAAGGTTCCAATAAAACCATTTTCAAGACCGACAACAAAGCGGTTACGGATTTTGTATATTCTTCCGAACTCTTCAAAAAAGTCCGTAAGATGTATATTGAGGAAAATCAATAATTCAATACGCATCTCTAACAACTAACGTTACAGTTTAAGTTTTACCTTAGCCAGCGTTCCGATTGAGCTCTTTCTTTGGCTTTAGTATCAATATTTACTTTAGAAGCATCCCATTTTACAGTAAAAACAGAAAGGGTATCTACCGTTTCAAAATTAGAAGTGATTTTATTTGAAAAGCTAAATGCCTCAATGTTTTCTTAATTAATTTTAACTTCTTGATGTAAGTACCTGTACGTAGTGAACCTTAACAACTGTACCACTTATTTCATCAGGTTTTATTTCTCATTGAAAAACCACCGTCTTTGATGGTGGTCATGTTTTAAAAGGCTGTGCCATTTTTTAGGTTTGCCCATCTAAAACTTTTTAAGATGAGTAAATATAGAAAATTAACACATGTGTATTACAAATGTGACTATCACATTGTATTCACACCCAAGTATCGTTTTCGGATACTGGAAGGCATGGTCAAATCATTAGTAGAGCATGACCTGCAAGTAATCAGTACATGGAAAGATGTATTGGTATTAGAGATGAATGTGCAAAAAGACCACATTCATCTAGTCTGTTCAATACCTCCAAAAGTTTCAATATCAGAATATATGGGGATTTTGAAAGGGAAAATTGCGATCAAACTTTTCAAAACGTACCCAAATTTGAAACAAAAGCCATATTGGGGAAATCATTTTTGGTCAAGAGGTTATTTTGTGAGTGCAGTGGGATTAGATGAGGATATGATTAAGCGAAATGCGAAATATCAGGAACATCATGAATGAGCCTTATGCCCCTTTGGGGCTAATCTGAAAATCAAAGCCACCGTTTTTAACGGTGGTTTTTTACTATGTTATTTTTTATTAGAGATTTTCTTTCAATATCAATGTCGATGGAATTTCAGATAGCCAAAGACTTCTTGAGTCCACTAATTTTTTCCAACTGTCCATACTTACAATCATCAGGTTTTGTCCGCTTAAAAAATCCTTGTCTATAATTCTTTCGTTCAGCATGTTGATGTGGTTGGGCGCTTTCTGCTCAATGGCTCTTATTTTTTCTTTTAAAGCAAGATTATTCTTTATTTGTCCAGCCACATCCAGGATTGTGATTTGTGATTCTGAATTGTTGATGAGTTTTAGGGCAAACTGAATTAAAAAAGTGTCGTTTTCCGAAAAAACGGGAATAAATACGGTTTCAGCAGTTGAAAAATCTTTGTCAATGAGAACACCTACCGGCACTTTACTTTTGTTTAAAATATTTCGCGTTCGTTCGTCAAACGGAGAATTTTCAAACAAACTTTCTTTTCCCGTTACTTGATTGATCAATTTTTCAGGGTTGATGAAACGTGTGGTAAAACCTAAAATTTTTCCGAGCAAACTTCCTTCAAAGATGGATTGACCTAAACCAATGAGCAGTAAATCATAATCGCCTTTGTTGGCTACTTCTGTAATGTCTGAATCAATGTCGTTTGAAGCTTTGAATAAAGTTGTAATGTTCTGGTTTAAGTTTTCCGATTCTTCAATGATTGGCGTGAAACTTTCCTTTTCGTATTCCGCTACATTATAATGACGTAATTCATTTGTAGGCGAAAGGTGCATTGCCGTTATGACAGCATTTCCGTTGAGTTTTTTGATAAAGCTGTTTGCCAATCTCAAAAGTGATTTGCCCCGTTCAGGATTTGCAAACGAAACCAACACCTTGAATTTATTAATTTGACTAATTTCTTGCGGAATTTCCTCCTGTTTGGATTTAAAAATACGATTAATTAAATCCAAAGCGGGACCAGTCATAAAGGTTGTAACCAAGGCCATAATCACTGCCATTGTAAATATTTCTGGTGATAAAACACCAAGGTCATAGCCAATATTCAACACAACCAATTCCATTAATCCTCTTGTATTCATCAATGCTCCGATGGTCAAACTGTCTTTCCAAGTTTGCCCGACAAATTTTGCTGCAATTGCACTACCAATAAATTTGCCAACTACGGCAACTAAAATAATGAAGCCGGTCACTTTCCATAAATACGGATCTTTTAATAAACCGATTTCTGTTCTTAATCCAGTAAAAACAAAGAACAAAGGGAGTAGCAAGACAAGGGCTACATCTTCAATCTTTTCAATAAAAATGTTTCTGAATTTAGTGTTATCCGGCATGATGACTCCTGCCATAAATGCACCGAACAAAGCATGTATCCCAATTACTTCAGTTGTATAAGCTGAAATGATCAGGGTCAGAAAGAAAATGGCGACAATGGGTTTGCTTAAATTTTCTTTGGATGAATGAAGATCGCCTACCCTTTTTAAAAATGGTCGGATTACTTTGATCATCAAAAAAACATAACCAACTGCCATTCCAATGACATACAGTGAACCGACAAATGAACCAGCTTTCACAATGGCAATTACAGCTGCTAATAAACACCATGCCGTGATATCATCTGCCGCTGCGCAGGTAATGACTAACGTTCCCAACCTCGTTTTGTTAATACCCCTTTCCTGAACAATTCTTGCTAAAACAGGAAATGCCGTAATACTCATCGCAATTCCCATGAACAAACCAAATGAGAGAAATTGTACTCCATCAGGCGCAAATGATTGATAAATAAAATAAGCCAAGCCCATTCCAAGGGCAAAAGGGATGATAATACTGGCGTGACTGATCACTACCGCGTCATGGGCTTTGTTTTTCAGGACTTTTAAGTCCAATTCCATCCCAATCACGAACATAAAAAATATTAGACCGATTTGGCTTAAAAATTGAAGGTTAGCAAGCGATTCCGTTGGAAATAATGTAGCAAAAAATTCAGGAAAATACATCCCGATTAAGGAGGGGCCTAAAACGATACCTGCTATTATTTCCCCAATAACCGTAGGCTGTCCAATTTTTTTACATATCCATCCAAAGAAACGAGCTACCAAAATAATGGTAACAATTTGGGCTAATAATATAGCTAACGGATGTTCCAAATTATGAACCATAGAATCCAAAAAATCATGCCAATGGCTTTTCCCTGTGTCAGGAGTTACAATTTTTCTACCAATTTCCAATTTTGCACCAAGAAGCACAATCCAATACATCAATGCAGTAAATCCTCCGATGACACCTACGTAAAAAAAGCTGTTTTTAAATTTTTTCATTTATCTTATTATTTTTTACGGGGTATTCTTTGTGCTACAAAATCTATATCAGGACACGGTGTACACAATGTTTCCAATACTCCTCGTATTCTATTTTGGGATCCAGGGTCAAGCCTTAATATCAATCTCACTTTCGTTTGTTCTCCACAGAACCTGCCCATCTCAGAAGTATTCAATATTTGACTGGCATTAATGTTTTTTTTGGACAATGCGGATTGCCATGAAGTATTTATCTTATTATTAATTCTGATCAAGTAGTTTGTTTTATGCTTTGTGATTTCAAACTTGGCAATTGAAGCATCAAGTTCCAGAGAGAAACAGCCTCTATTTATGGAGGACGATGAGGCTTCATCCAAATGCCATTCACCCAAAAAATCAAGGGATTGATTTTTAGACTTTGTCTCTTGATTACAGCTTGAATGAATACAGAGCAAAATAAATAACCCGCTAAAAATTCTTTTCATAGTACAATACTTTATAATGAACCAAGTTTAACCAGAGGTATGGACATCCACAGCCCAATGTTAATTTTAGTCATCTGGCCTATTTTTCTTGTTAAACTCGTTTAATCTTAATCCTATTCCCAATCCAATATGCCAACTTCCGTTATCTGTTGCTGTTTTGGCATTATAGTAAAGTGGCATTTGGACAGCCCAAATTTTATAACTGTATGTAAATCCAACACCAAGATTTGGCGTTACAAAAGCATTTTTGGGTGTTCCTCTTTGTCTTCTTTAAATCGAAGGGATGGAAGCATTCCGAGAATGAATTTTGAATTCTTATAGGTAGCGTTGATATTCGGACCCCGTAAAATTCAAAAATGCTCCATTGTCCACATACCCACCTATGAAAATGCCATCATACAAAGCAATTTTTACTTTATCTTCTTGAGCAAAAGTTGATGTAGTGTATATTGACAACATAAAAAATAGTATTTTCTTCATTTACCTTTAAAATCTTCGGTAAAATTCAGAACTATTTTAATGCTGACAACGGAAATGAAATAAAGATTAGTAAGAATGTAACAAGCCTGAAAAAATATGTAATGAATCAGATTTTGACCCTTTGGAGAAACTCGTTTCTGTAATTTTCGCTTAGAGAGAGTTTGATGTTTTTCCCTTGGTCTGAAATTAAATTAGTAGTAATTTCATCAAATGAAAACACCTTAACAGCTTTAATGGAAAGGATTTCCTTTTTGTTTATTCTGCAAAAATCAGCGGTGGGGAGTAATCCGGTCAGTTTATCAAATGTGATGTTTTTCAAAACAAATTCTTCTCCGTCAAATAGTCGGGCAACCTTGTCGCGGCTATCGTTTTCAGATGTTTTGATGTATGCAATTTTATCAAAAAATAGAATTGCTTTGCCTTTGTTGGTGTTTAGTTGCAAGTATATGATTTGATTCCGTAGAACTTCCAATGTGTTTTTTGCTTTGTCAATGGCTTGTTTTAAACGGTCAATTTTTATGGGTTTCCTTATGTAGTCAATTGCATTAAGGTCAAATGCTTCTGCTGCATAATCCTTATACGCAGTGGCGAATATTACTGGTTTCCCATTCAATAAATTAGCGATTTGCAAACCATTTATTTCAGGCATTTCGATGTCTAAAATACAAATGTCAAAATCTAAATGCGGTGCTTCTTTTAGAAAACTATTAGGATTGTCAAATGCCTTTACCACTTCCAAATCAGGAAGCTGTTCGCAGAGCATTTTCAGGTAAGTTAGCCCTGGAATCTCGTCATCTAAGAGCAAGCATTTTAGCTTTGTGTTCAAGTAAGTTTATTTTTAAATGTGCTATGTATACGTTTCCCTCTGTAAAACGGTGGAGTTTGAAATTATCTGAATAAATAATCTTCAATCGCTGTTCTAAAGTCTCCACGCCAATTCCCCCTTTTTCTTTCTTCATTGGTCTCTTTGTTGACATTTTATTAGATACTGTCAACGAAAAAACACTTTCCTTAAATTCAAAAACTACTGAAATAAAAGCGTCAGAGCTTTGTAAGTCAGCGTGTTTAAAGGCATTTTCAATTAAGTCAATAGATATAAGCGGAGCCAATAATCTTTGCTCAAGCAAAGGTTCAGATTCATTGATTTTTGTTTTTACTTTCAATTCAAACAAAGGACTGACCTTTATTTTGTTTATTTCAATCAGGTTTAAGGCAAAATCAATTTCTTCTTTTGGTGTCACAAATTTGTTTCGGCTTTCATACAGTATGTAATCCAAAACATTCGCCAATTTGTCAAGTGCAAAATAAGTCTGATAAGCGTGCGATTGTATGGAATTCAGAATGTTCTTAAAAAGATGTGGGTTAAGTTTCGATTCAAGGGTTTGTAATTCTAGTTTGTTGATTTTGCTTTCTAATTGATGGAAATTACTTTCCGCTTCTTTTTTCTCTTTCTGTGATTTTGTCAGTTTATAAATTAAGTAGATAATGGCGACAAGGAGTATCAATCCGATACCTAATGCAATTAAGAACAATTTTTCGTTTAATATTTCAGCTAAATTCGTCACTCAACTACAAATTTAAGATATTTAAAGAAAATAAACGCTTTTTTCATTTTTATGAACATTAACTTTGTCTTGCTTACGTATAGTATTAGTGTTAATGTTTGTGCCCATTACCACATTTTCTGTGATGTCGAAAGTCCTTGATACCAATTATAAATGTCAATAAACCTATAATTGCCCACA
>DASWKU010000350.1:0-9505 GCA_036396455.1 Flavobacteriaceae bacterium | reverse complement strand
AATTAAAGAGGGCACTTTCCTCTTTTGAAGGGTGTTAAATATTTTAGAACAAAAAACCTCTCATCTTTTTTGATGGGAGGTTTAACGCTATAATTAACAACATAAAAGCTTTATTGTTCCCACCAAACAGGAGTTACAGGGGTTTTTTGATTTGCCTGTACAACATCACCATTTCTGTTTAGCTCTGTCGAAGGATAAGTTGCCCTTCTGAACCATTCGCCTGCATATTCGCCATTTGAATCCTGTTCTTCACGAACGGTCAACCCTTTAAATACATCAGTAGAAAACTCATAACGTCTAAAATCCACAAAGGTTTCAGGGTTTAGGAAGTCATGGATGTATTTCTCTTTCATGATGTGATTTAACATTAAGGACCCTGCACCAACATCAATAGATGGATCTGCCATATAATCTGACCCGTCAACGCCAAATTTACTCATGCTAGCGGCTATTCCATCCATATATGCAGTATAAGCCGCCATGGATGTTCCAACACTTGTGGTTGTTCCGCCATTTGCTAAAAAAGCAGCTTCGGCTTTAATAAATAAAGCTTCCGCATAGCTTATCAAAACTAAAGGAGAATCAATGCTTGTATAATATCCTTCTTCAACAAATTGAACGTTACCGGAAGTGCCATCAGGAGCTAGACCACCGCCTCCGCTAACAAATCCTTTCCATTCGGTACTTCCGCCATTTTTTGCGTGTACAGGTAATCTTGGGTCAATTTCAACCACACTACCGCTAAATGGATAATAGTCTCCATTCATTGAGCTCACAAACTGACTAGCTATATCATTATGGAAGTTCCCTGTGTTTCTCGCTAAAATTTCTTGAGAATACCAAGGGTTGATATTTTTGTCATCGTAAAACATTTGAAAATCATCATCGTTTGAGGTAAACCCATTGGCGATAGTTGTCAACACATCATTTGCAGAGGTTACACCTTTGTTAACCAAATGCAATTGATAACGTGCTTTTAGCGTATAGGCCGCTTTTAACCATTTGCTTATATCGCCACCATAAATTAAATCTTCATTTCCCGGTTCAATGCCAGAAGTATCTGTTGCCTGTAAACCCGTAATGGCACTATCCAATAATGCAAAAATTTCGGTATAGATTGATTCTTGGGTGTCAAATTCTGGGAATAGGTTGTCTTGGCCAAAAGCAGCTTGAGAGTAGGGAATATTGTCCCATGTATCCGTTGCGATGCCAAGATTAATAGCCGTTAATACATCGGCCACAGCAGCATAATGGACAGCACCCACTTCGTTGGCCTTTTCTTTAATAGTCTTTAGATTTGGTAACGTATACAAGTATACACTTGTCCAAAGACCACTAGCCTGTGTCTCTCCAGAGGCAGTACCCCCTTGCCCAACAAAGTATTGAGTGTAATTGCCCAAAACTTGTTCAGCAGAATATAATTGACCATACATTGTTCTATATATCACAGGAGCCAATAAGTCACCTATTCTTAATTGCTCGGGCTGTGCTGTTCCAGTTGGGGTATTTACGTCAAAATAGTTGTCACTACAACCGGTAAAACCAACGATAAGCAATGTTATAATAATTGTTTTTGTTATGTTTTTTTTCATCATCATATACTTTTAAAATCCTAATTTAACACTAAATGAATAACTTTCAGATATTGGCGTGCTTAAACCAGTAAACCCATACACATTGCTACCTGCACTGTATTGGTTTCCCTCGGGATCATATCCATCCCATGGTGTCCATATTAAAATGTTTTGTGCACTTGCTGAAATGGATAAATTATCAACCTGTAAGGTCTTTAATATAGTACCATTAAAATTATAAGTCAGGCCAATATTGCGTAATTTAACCCAAGAAGCATCTTGCACTAAAATTTCAGATGCCCTATTATATTGGCTTGCATTTCGATAATAATTTTGGTCTATTAACGCTTCTGTTGTATTTGGCACAAAACCCCCGTTACCATCATCCATAACACCATCCAAAACGATGGTCTCATCTCTGAATTCAGTAGATTTTAAGTTACCGTTCCTAATGGAGTTTCTTCTTCCGGCATCATACAGGTCTCCACCTTTTTTCCATTCAAGCAAGAAATTAAAGCTTAAATTCTTATAGGTCAAAGTGTTTCCTATGGATGAAATAAAATCCGGGAAAGCATTTCCGACTTTTACTTTTTCTGAAGTATCTATAACAGGATAACCGTTGGAGCCAATATAACGTTGTCCGTTTTCATAGCGCCATTTATAACCATATAGAGTACCCATTTTGTCGCCGTCTCTAATTTCAGAGGTTACCCCAGCAAAACCAGAATCGGCAAAGATTAAACTTTCAATATCATCAGGCAATGACAGTACTTTGCCTTCATTGGTAGACCAGTTTAAATAAGTTTCCCATGAGAAGGTTTCATTTTTTAAGATATCGACAGACAATAAGAGCTCATGACCAAAGGTTTCAAAATCTCCAGCGTTTCTAACAATTCCAGATAAACCAGTTGAATATGCAGTACCAACTGTAAATATTTGGTCTTTAACCCTTGTTTTATAATAGGCATAATCTATACGCACTCGGTTTTTAAAAAAACGCAAATCTGCTCCAATTTCAGTGGAGCGGTTTCTTTCAGGCTTAATATTGGAATCCCCCAATAAAGTACTTGCTCTATAGCCGCCAGCACCCCCAAAAGGGAAATTGGGATCCGAAATGAAATAATGTCCATTTTGACCAAAAAGAGGACCTTTGCCCACTTCTGCCCACGAGGCCCTTAGTTTTCCGTACGTAAAGAAATTGCCTTCTTTATCAAATAAATCATGTACATCATAGGCTAAACTTATTGAAGGATAAAAGAATGATCGGTTTTCTTTAGGGAGAGTTGAGATCCAGTCATTTCTACCAGTAACAGTTAGAAATAATTTATTTTTATAATCTACTTTTAACTCACCAAAAACCCCCACATTTCTCAATTGTGTAATATCATTCCCCGCAAAGGTATTTATAGTGTTTGCCAAGTCATTAATACCAGGGACATTTAAGGTTTCACCTCTTATAAACGAATAATCGCGTTTAGAATCTGATATTTGATTTCCCAATGTTAAGGTTGTTTTCAAATCATCAGACCAATCTTTGGTCATTGATACCAATAAATTAGATTCTATCGCTAAAAAGTTAATGTTTTGATCAACAATGAATCCACCAACTTGTGTACCCGTATCTAAATCTGGTGGCACAAAACGGTTTCTTTTATCAGAATAATTGTCCACTTGCGCAGCATAAGAAACATTGATCCAATCTTTTGGAGTCCAATTCAAAGTCATATTACCAACCCATCGGTTCACATCGTCTTTTAAAGGGCTTTTTTCCAAGAAATATCTAGGGTTGTCAATAACGCCAAATGAATAATTTCGTTGAGAGCCATCGGCATTTTGGTAATCGTTGATTGGGAATGTGGCTGAATAATAGGACAACGAACTAAACACGGATTTATCACCTCCGTTTGCTCTGTTACCTCCCGCATTTGTATAGGCAATTGAAGTGTTAATGCTAAAGTTGTCAGTTGCTTTGTACCCACTTTTAAACCTAAGGGAGGTTTTGTTGTAGTCTGTATTTGGCAGTACACCTTTTTCACTATCATTACCCACAGAAAAGAAATAATTGAACTTGTCATTTGCCCCACTTACATTAAAGTTGACTTCGCTGTTAACTCCGGTTCGAAATAAATCGTAAGGGCTGTAAAATTTATCACCTGTTAAATCGACTACGGTTTCATCTCCTAAAGTAGCTGAATCATCAGAATATTTTGGCCCCCATGAATAAAAAACGGTTCCTCCCAATCTTGTAAATCCACTTTCAGTATCAGGAGTGTATAAACTTCTTGGTAAACCACTAAATCCTTCACGATATGTTTTTTGCAGGTCAGGGGTTTTATTAATGTTTCTAAAAGATGTAGAAGCTGTTAAATTTATTTTTGCTTTACCGCTTTTACCCTTTTTTGTGGTTATGATTATAGCTCCGTTTGAGGCTCTTACACCATAAAGTGCGGTTGCGGCAGCACCCTTTAACACATTAAAGCTTTCAATATCTTCTGGGTTAATATCCGCAGCCCTATTTGTAAAAGAAAATTGCTCTGAACTGTTGGGAGAGTTAGACCCTGCACTTGGTAGGACACTACCAGAGAATGTGTCGTTATTTAGGGCCAATCCATCAACAATAATAAGAGGCTGGTTGTTTCTGCCAGGGTTTATGGATGTAACACCTCTAATTAATATATCAATACCCCCACCGGTAGAACCAGAGGTTTGGCTAATTTGTAAACCTGCCACACGGCCCTGTAGGCCAGCTATGGCATTTGATTGCCCGGAAAGATTAATGTCGTCAGCTTTGACCTGAGTTACCGAATAACCTAATTCTTTGGTCCCCCTTTCAATGCCAAAAGCTGTAACGACCACCTCGTTGAGGGTATCAGCACTTTCTTCTAAGCTTACATTTAATGAAGATTCGCTTACAGTAACTTCTTTGGATTTAAATCCCAAAAAAGAAAAAATCAATACATCACCCTGATTTGTCGAAATACTGTAGTTTCCATCAAAATCAGTTGTGGTTCCTTTGTTTGTACCTTTTACTTGAATATTTACACCTGGCAATGGAACATTGGAAGCGTCAGTTACCGTACCACTAACAGTTATGTTTTGTGAAAACAATAAACTAAATGTGGCTGTAAAAAAAAACAAGAAAAGAGAGAATAGTTTTTTTTTCATATAGATGAGTTTGAATTAATTATTCTCAAAAGTAGCATTTATTTTGCATTTTCATGCGTTTTCATGCATTTTTTTGCAAAATCAATTTGTTTATCGGATATTTATAAAATATTCTTTAATGGTTATGTTAAAACACGAACGGCATCAATTAATTTTAGACAAGTTAAAGGCCCACAAAAAAGTCTTGTCGGGTAAATTAAGTGATGAATTATTTGTTTCGGAAGACACCATTAGGAGGGATTTAAAAGATATGGAATCTAAAGGCCTGATATATAAAGTACATGGAGGGGCCTTGTTAAAAGAAAGCAGAATATTGTCTTATGATGAGAGAAGTGTTTCTGATATTGAAGAGAAAAAGAAAATCGCTAAAAAAGCCGTAAATTTAATACAGGACGGGCAAGTTATTATTATGAGTGGAAGTTCAACCAACTTGGAATTGGCTAAGATTATCCCACCAAATATTAATGCCACCGTTTATACATATAGTTTGCCCATTGCAGTTCATTTGTCTTACCATCCTTTAATTGAAATCATTTTTATTGGAGGGAAATTAAATAAAGCGGCTCAAGTTACCGTTGGAATAGACTTAGTTAATACCATCCATAATATTAGTGCAGATATTTGTTTTATGGGAACAGATGGGATAAATATTAGCAGAGGTTTAACGGAATCAGATTGGGAAGTATCTCGAATAAAGAAGAGTATGATAGATGCTTCCAATTATGTAGTGATTATGTGCATAAGCAGTAAAATAATGTCCATAAAAAGACATTCAATAGTTCCTATTCAAGAAATTGATGCCATTATCTCTGATATTGATCCCCACAGCGAAATCTTTAAAGAGTTTAAAGACAATGGACTAACTATTATTTAACCTGAAAATTATGGTTGCCTTTAAATGTAAAATCCTTTTTTTAGGGCTATTGATTTCTTTTTTATGTAGTTGTAAATCTATTCATATCGCTAAAACCATTTCTAAAGATTTAAATAACAGTTTTTACGATAATCAATTTACTGGGCTATTGGTTTATAACCCTAAAACTCACGACACGGTTTTTAAACACAATGCCGACAAGTATTTCACTCCTGCAAGTAACACCAAGATATTTACTTTATATACGGCATTGCACCTACTGCCTAAGCAAATTCCGGCATTTAAGTATAGTGTAAATGGAGACACAATTACTATTCAAGGCACCGGCAACCCCACTTTTTTACATACATTTTTTAATGATAGTTCTGTATTAAAAATGGCAATGAATTATAAAAAAGTGAATTTAATTATGGATAATTTATTGGATGAAAAGTTTGGCCCCGGTTGGGCATGGGAAGATTATGATACTTATTTTAGTCCAGAGCGCAGTAGTTTCCCTATGTATGGCAATGTGCTTACAATTACCAATCATGATGGATTAAAAAGCGCCCCTGAAGCACTCAGACAAAACATTCAATATTCTGAAACATCTAAAAGAAGAAGTTATAGCGAAAACAGGTTTTTTTATAATCCAAAAAAAACTGATACCATTGAAGTACCAATGGTAATTGATTCTTCACTAATAGCCAAATTATGGAATGATCTTCTGCCAGGGAAAGTATCAATATCCAGATATACTGGGAAAAAAATAGAACGTGTTGCTTACAGTGTTCCTTCAGACTCATTGTATAAAAGGATGATGCTTGTAAGTGATAATTTTTTAGCTGAACAAATACTGATTATGGCATCTTTTACCATTTCAGACACGTTAAGCTCTGAAAGAATGAGAGAATACATCTTGGGCAACCAACTTAAGGATTTAAAACAAAAGCCACGTTGGGTAGATGGTTCTGGTCTTAGTAGGTATAACTTATTTACGCCCACTTCTTTGGTCCAGGTTCTTACAAAATTATTTAACGAAATTCCCCGTGAACGTTTATTTAACCTATTTCCTGTAGGAGGAGAATCTGGAACTTTGAAAAAATATTATTCAGGAACTGTTAAACCATACATTTATGCAAAATCCGGTACAGTTGGCAATAATTATTCTTTAAGCGGCTATTTAATTACAAATTCTGGTAAAACACTTATTTTTAGCTTTATGAATAACCATTATAAAAAACCAATTGTTGAAGTAAAAAAAAGAATGCAATTTGTTTTTGAATGGCTTCGTGACAATTATTAAAGTCAACTTACCTGTAAATCAATGCATTTTTAAAGTCGCTTTTTTTGGTTTTTAAATTAATTAAGAACCCATTGATTACTGCATAGTAAATACGATTGTTTTTTTGCAGTAAAAATGTTGGGTTAGCATTTCTGGTTAACTTAAGTTTAGGCGCTTCCTTGCCTACTTTGATTAAGTGCATGGGCATAAAAGTTTCATAGTTGTCTTCTGGGAGTTCTTCAATTTGTAAATAGGTGTAGCCTAATTGTAAAAGTTCAAAAGCATCCAAATGTGACACTTCATCTACCGACTTAAATAGTTTTGGGTACACTTTGCCCTCAACAATGGTGTAGCCAATGGCATCCGATGTTTCATAACCATAATAGGTTGATAGATCTCCTAGGTCCATGATTTTCCCCACATTGTAATAGTCAGTATGATCTGCATTGTCCAATTCTACACGGTTGATACCTATGTCAATTTTATAGTCATTGTCCAAGAAATTAAAGGTTGCCCCCACGATTTTTAAATCAAATAATTTTTGGTCACTTTGAGGGATTTTCTCATAGTCCTTAATGGAAAAACCCTTATAGCGTTCTTCAGATATGGCGTAAATTGCGGATAAAATGGATACATAGTTCAATCTTCTAATTTCCTGTTTTTCCACATCATTTTTATATCCTCCGGATTCAATTAAAATAGCACTTGTTCCCCATTTTTGGATATTGTCGCCAAAAGCCCTTGGTTCAAAGGCATCATCGTATCGACCCACTTGCCCTTTTGCGTATTTTTGAATTATATTGTTCATAAACGCGATTACTTTCATGGCATTTGTACGAACTTCATTTATATCTTTTTCATAATTATAAGCAGGAGCTAAATAAGAAATTGTTGCAGGTTTGTCTGTACGCTCCACATTGTAATAAGTACTTTGATCGTGCAAATTAAAACCAAAATTGGCATTAAGGCTATCTCTAATTCGTTTTAAAGTTTTCCCCTCTGGCGTTTGCAACCGCAATGCATCTCTATTAATGTCAATTCCCAATGCATTGCGCCTTGTATAGTTTTCTGCACCATCTGGGTTAAGCATGGGCAAAAAGTGAAGCGTTAAATGATTTAGTATGGCCTCTTTTTCTTTCAAAAAATCATTCCTGTTCAAAAAATTCAAAATATCAAAAATAGCTTGTGTGGCAGTTGGCTCATCGCCATGCATTTGTGACCATAGAAACACATTTGTTTTCCCAGTACCAACACTAATTAAGTTTAACTCTCTACCTTCGATGGACTTCCCCACTTTTTTTATTGTGAATTTTGGGTTGTTTCTAAGATTGGCGATCAAAGGTTGTAGGTCATTATATTTTATTCTTCGTTTATTTAAGCGGGGTTCCTTATAATTGTCATATGTTTCGTAGAGTTTTGAGGTGATATCTCTATTTTGGGCAATAGCTGATATTGTACAAAATAATATTAAAAATTTAAATAGTTGTTTCATATCAATGTTCAGGTTTTTGCGGAGCAGATTTTAAATTGAGGCGCTTGACCCCTTTTTTTACGGCATTCAAGAAATCTTCTCCAGGGTCTGTTTTTTCTGTTCTGTAACCAGGGTCTTTTTCCATCCACAGTTCGGTTTCTTCAAAATTTTTGTATTCATAGTGCCCAATCAAATATTCAATATCATATTTCTTTGTCAAATATTTAACTAACCAAATATTGGCATTAACTTGTTTTTTTGTTAAGGGAGTGTCTTTGGTGTCCCCTACGTTTTCAATACCAATGGCGCAATGGTTTAAGCCAATAACATGTCTTGCCATAGTGGTTTCCGGCATCAAACGATAAATGGTTCCATCTCGATCCACTACAAATTGAGATGACACATTTAGGCCACTTGCGGCCTCAATATAGGGTCGCCAATTTGGTAGTGTTGATTTATTGAATGCATCAAATGTTTTTTCCAATGTTGGGATTGCAGTCCAATGCAAGACTATCATTTTTGGAGTTATTGTAGGGGATTCTTGTTTTAAACCATAACGGTTGGCAAGGTAATCTAGAGTCAATTGAGTTCGCTCTTCATCAAAAAGAATTGGCTTTGAAACAATTTTTTTTGAGACGCTACAAGAAAACAGTAACAACAAGATTAAATTAATTTTGAAATATTTCATTTCTTATGATTTATCTCTTTTGTGGGTTATGAAAATAAAATTAAATCTTGATTTAAAGATATAATTTTATCATGATTAATAAGGCATCTCCTTTTTTAATCTTACCCCAAAAAGTAACAGAAAGTGAATTTTTAGGAATGTAAACTCTTATGTTTATTGTTATAAGTTTTTAAGTAGTATTTTTGAATTTACAATAAACAAAAAAAAGTTCAAATATGGCAGATAAAATCACGACACATTGGAGGGGAAATATGGTTTTTGAATCGGATAATCCCCGATGGCCTTCCATTATGATGGATGCTTCAAAAGATTTTGGTGGCACCAATTTGGGCATGGCGCCAAAAGCCATGATGCTTTCATCGCTAGCGGGTTGTTCGGGACTGGATATTGTCTCAATCCTAAATAAAATGAAAGTAGAAATTGACGATTTTAAAATGGAAGTTGTAGGCGAACTTACCCATGAAGACCC
>DASWKU010000349.1:0-4205 GCA_036396455.1 Flavobacteriaceae bacterium | reverse complement strand
TGCGTTCATCTATCGTCAATGAAAATGTCCTATTCTTTTCAATCAACAAATGATAATTGGCCGGTGCTATATAAACTGTTCCATTTTCAATGGTTTCTTTTTCATTTGCTTCTTTGATGCCAATATTGCTTTTATCGTTTAATAAGTCTATCCATTGATTATCGGAATGCGGGCTGATATGCTGCACAATAATAATGGGAGTGCCGAAATCCTTTGGCAAACGGGAAAACAGGATTTTCATCGCATTCATCCCTCCCGCAGAAACTCCTATTACAATGGCATCGTATAACATAATTGCTCAATACTTTTTTTTAAAAATACGTTGTTTCTTATCCAACTCAAAGTATTTCCCATACAAATCCGTAAAGCACAATCCTTCTTTCACTCCCAAACATAAAATACCGCCATTAATCAGGCTGTCATAAAAAAGTTTTTGGGTTTTATTCTGCAATTCCCTGTCAAAATAGATAAGTACATTTCTGCACAGTATCAAATGGACTTCCGCAAATACGCTGTCCGTAACCAAATTATGGTTTGCCCAAACAATATTTTTTTTCAAGGATTGATTCATGATTACATGGTCATAATGCGATGTATAATAATCCGAAAAAGATTCTTTTCCTCCAGACAGTTGATAATTAGTTGTGTATTCTTTCGTCAATTTGTTTGAAAAAATGCCTTCTTTTGCCATATTCAAAACCCGCTGGTTAAAATCTGTGGCATATATTGTAGTTCTGTCATACAAGCCTTCTTCCTGCATAATGATGGCCGTTGAATAAGCCTCTTCCCCCGTGGAACAGCCGGCATGCCATATTTTAATAAAAGGGTATGTTCTTAAAATAGGAATAACATTTTCCCGTAACGACCTGTAAAAGCCAGGGTCGCGGAACATTTCGGTTACTGTTATAGAAAGATCCTGTAAAAGTCTGAAAGCAAATTCTTCGTCATTCATAATTTTAGATGGCATTTGAGCAATATCCTCTAATCCCGACATCTGCATTCTGTTGATGATTCTTCTCTTGATGTGTGCCTCTGAATATTGTCGGAAATCATAGCCATATTTTTGATATATAGTTTCCAATAGTATTAAAATATCTGTTTCCGATATGTTTTTATATCTCATTTTGCAATAGAGTTATTTTGTTTTCCGTGTTTGTTATATGGCTAATTAGCTACTCGCTGTTTGTCTTTTTTAATATTTTGATTGATATTTTTGTAAATAATTGAAAATTAATAAATTACAAACTTTATTTATCATTGAAGTGATTTAAACTTTTTAAGATAAAAAAAACAAGCCGTTCAAAATTAGTAATTTAGAGTTGACAACCAATAAATTACAATTCAATGAACTGCAAATGCACTAATTTACAAAAAGAGCTAATAGAAAAGGGTATTTTATGCTTTACTCCTAAAAATAAGAGAGGTTTTTCCAGTCGATTTGGTATGGCGGATATTTTTAAGTGTATCGTACACAAGCTCAAAACAGGCTGTCAATGGAGGGATCATCAGTGGAAACCATAATGACTTATTTGAAGTAGTGTCCCAATATTCACTTATGACAAGGCAATTAAACAAATCGGGAATCTGTTTGGACAACGGTATCCAAAATGCAGACAAAGGCTTTGACGGCATGAAACCTAGAAGAGCTATACAACGAAGAACAATGGCACCCAACATCAAGGAAAACCATCGGAACCGTAAAAATGCCAAACGGGGAAGGAAAAGAGATTTCAACCAAGATGTTTATGACCTGAGATTTGTATATGAACGCGCTTTTGCTTGGATGGACAATTTCAGAACACTTTTAATCCGATTTGACACTTTAGATTCTTCTTGGTTGAATTGGCACTATTTAGTTTTTGTTCTTATTTTGCTAAAAGTTTAAACAAGTTCCTTCCAAAAAATATTTAAATTGAATCTTAATAATGTTATAAATAAATTATTTTTAAATAATTAAAATTCGTTATATTTGTTGGCATATAACGAATGACGTGATTTCAGTAGGACAAGCTATAAGTATTGTGCAGAATAACACAAGTGCAACTCAACGTCCTGAACTTAAAAAAGTTGATGAGGCACATCGTTATATTTTGTATAAAGATGTTGTTTCTCCCATCAATATGCCACCTTTTAGGCAATCGGCCATGGATGGATATGCACTTAATTTGCATGACGAGGAAACCTATACAGTTGTGGGAGAAATAAAAGCTGGAGATGGCCATAAAACCATGCTAAAAAAAGGTGAAGCCATTCGTATTTTTACCGGAGCTCCGGTTCCTGATACGGCCAATGCTGTGGTGATGCAAGAACGAACGCATATTGAAAATAAAGTGTTGCACATTACTTCACAAGTTATGGCAGGTGAAAACATTAGACCACTTGGCGAACAGGTCCTAAAAAGCCAGGTTGCCTTAAAAAAAGGGACGTCATTGACGCCCGCAGCCCTTGCTTTTTTAAAATCTTTGGGGATTATTGAAGTTAGCGTTTTCAAAAAACCAACTGTTGCGGTAGTGGTCACGGGAAATGAATTGATCGAAGTTGGCCAAAGTTTGGCTTACGGACAAGTTTACGAAAGCAACACCACCATGTTAATAACTGCCCTAAATGGGTTAGGGTTTCAAAGTGTGTCCGCATACAAAATTGATGATGATTACTTAAAGACCGTTAGTGTGCTTGACCAAATCATTTCTGATCATGACATGGTGATCGTGTCAGGAGGAATTTCGGTTGGTGATTACGATTTTGTGGGTAAAGCGCTACGGGAAATACATGTTGAACAGTTATTTTACCAAGTGAATCAAAAACCGGGAAAACCCTTGTACTTCGGAAAAAAAGGAAAAAAGATCATATTTGCTTTACCTGGTAATCCGGCAGCGGCACTGTCATGTTTCTACGTGTATATCTATCCAGCATTGCAAAATATGTCTGGAGCAAGCAACACGTCACTACAAAGAACAACTGCTGTTTCAATGTCCAATTATAACATTAAGGGTGATAGAAGCCAGTTTTTAAAGGCCAAATACATCAATGGGAAAGTTGAAATTCTAGACGGACAAAACTCGTCGATGCTTCACACCTTTGCTCTGGCCAACGCCTTAGTCTATGTTAATGGCATTTCAGAAGCTATTAAAGTAAATGATGCTGTTGAAGTTATTCTATTGCCAATACATTAAAAGATCATGGGCTATAAAATTAAAAGCAGAATATGGATTGAGTTTGAAGACAAGGTACTTCTGGGGGAAGGCAGAGTTCAATTATTAAAAGCTATTGAGCAAACAGGCTCGCTTTCCAAAGCCGCCAAATCATTAAATATGTCCTACAAAAGAGCCTGGGATTTAATTGATGCTGTAAACAAATCGGCTAAAAATCCAGTTACGGTTTCAAGTAAAGGTGGCAAAGGTGGCGGAGGGGCCAAATTGACCCCTTATGGAAAAAAACTTATCCAAGCTTTTGGTGATATCAACATCAATTGTTGGGCCTTTTTAGATGGGCAATTGGAAAAAATTGAAGAATTATAAATGAAGTGCCCTAAAGTTATAAGTGCCTAAAGTGCCTAAAATTTGGATTATGGAAAATAAGGAATTTGCAAAAAAACTTGAATTGAGAACACTTCGATTTGCTATCTCAATTATTAAAATTTCGGCTTCCTTACCAAAATCTGCTGAAGCTTTGGTCGTTAGAAATCAAATTACAAAATCAGGTACGAGTATAGGCGCAAACTATAGAGAGGCAAATCGATCCAGAAGTAAAAAGGATTTTAAAAATAAAATTAATATTTCGGTAGGTGAAGCAAGTGAAACGGATTATTGGCTAGACATTATTTTTGAGTTAAATTGGTTGGAACCAAATGCTTTAAATGAAATAATGAAAGAATCAAAAGAGCTATTGGCAATTTTCACTTCCATTTCAAATAAACTTTAAATACTTTATGCACTCATGACTTTAGGCACTTTAGACACTCTAGGCACTTTAGACACTTTAAATACTCTAGGCACTTTAAATACTCTAGGCACTTTAGGCACTTTAAATACTCTAGGCACTCTAGGCACTTTAGGCACTTTAAATACTCTAGGCACTTTAGGCACTTTAAATACTCTAGGCACTCTAGGCACTCTAGGCACTTTAAACACTTAAAAATGCTACAAATCGAAAATATATATGTGTTCCTACTACTGCTACCAATCGTAGCATTTTTATACGCCACA
>DASWKU010000348.1:0-6820 GCA_036396455.1 Flavobacteriaceae bacterium | reverse complement strand
ATCTGGAAAACTGATAAATCCAAAATTCTGGCTCATGTACAGGCAAATGTCCATGGCAAAACGCGCCATGGTGTTGCACAAACTGCCCAAAGCCAAAGCAATGGTGCGTTCACTTTTTCCTCTTGCCATTTGAGCAGCAACGACATTGTATTTCAAGGTTGAAAAGCCAAGTTCTTTGGTGGTAAACTCCCTGTCAATTGGAAATGAACTGCCATAACCTGCAGCAGAACCCAATGGATTTTGATCTACCGTTTTTATGGCCGCATGCAATACATATACATCGTCAATCATCAACTCGGCGTACGCTGAAAACCACAACCCAAATGAGGAAGGCATCGCCACTTGTAAATGTGTATAACCCGGAAGTAACATATCCTTATGGGTTTCGGCCAGACCCAAAAGGGTTTCAAAAAAGGTTTTTGTCTTTGTATGAATCTCTTGCAAGTTTTCTTTGTAGAACAATTGCAAGGCCACCAAAACCTGGTCGTTTCTGGAACGTGCCGTATGGATTTTTTTTCCTGTATCCCCCAAAGTTTTGGTCAGTTCAAATTCAATTTTGGAATGGACATCTTCAAATTGTGGTTCTATTACAAAGGTTCCTTCTTCAATTTGTTTTGCCAAACTATCCAGTCCTTTTTCCAATTGGGCCAATTCTTCAATGGATAAAATTCCAATACTTTGCAACATTTTGGCATGGGCCAACGAAGCCTGCACATCGTATCTGGCAATATGCAAATCAATTTCACGGTCATTGCCTACGGTGAACTGTTCAATTTTTTTATCAATGGATATGCCTTTGTCCCAGAGTTTCATGTTTACAAATTTTAATTCTTAAAATTTAGAATATAGAACAAAGACCGCTTCGCTGTTAGAACATAGACTTCAATTGAACTAAAATGAAGTCTTTATTCTTGATTCTTGATTCTTGATTCTTTTTATAATACTTTTTCCAATAATTGGATATAAATTTTAATCCCTTCTTCAATCTCATTTAAATAAATAAATTCATCGGCCGAATGTGAACGTGTACTATCACCAGGTCCCAATTTTAAGGATGGACAGGTCAAAACTGCTTGGTCGGATAAAGTAGGGGAACCATAAGTTGTCCTTCCAATTTCAATTCCTGCCTTTACCAAATCGTGATCCAAAGGTATTGACGACGAATTCAATCTTAAGCTTCTTGCCGTTATACTATCACAAGGTGCTTCTTTTTGAAGAATCTCAACAATTTCGGCATTTGTATATTTGTCATTCACTCGTACATCGATTACCAAATCCACATCAGCAGGAACTGCATTGTGCTGTTTGCCGGCATTGATTTGCGTTACCGTCATTTTTACATCTCCTAAAACTGGCGAAGTTCTTTCAAACTTAAAATTTTTGAACCACTGTAGCACCGAAATCGTGTTATAAATAGCATTGTCCTCATTCGGGTGAGCGGCATGACTGGGCGTGCCTTTTACCACAGCATCAAAGACAATTAATCCTTTTTCGGCTACTGCCAAATTCATCAATGTCGGTTCGCCAACAATGGCCACATCAATTTTTGGAATGACTTCCAACATACTGTTCAACCCATTTTCACCACTGCTTTCTTCTTCGGCTGAAGCGACAATAACCAGATTATATTTTAAATCCCTTTCATTATAAAAATAGGTGAACGTAGCGATCAACGACACTAAGCAACCTCCCGCATCATTACTTCCCAATCCATACAATTTCCCATCTTCAACAATGGCCTTAAGGGGATCCTTCGTATAACCGTTATTGGGTTTTACGGTATCGTGATGCGAGTTTAACAATAAGGTTGGTTTGGTTTCATCAAAATATTTATTGGTTGCCCATACATTATTTTTGGTACGCTTGTATGACACATTATACCGTCTAAACCAATACTCAATATGCGATGCCGTTTGATCCTCTTCAGATGAAAAGGACTCCGTTTCAATGAGCTTTTTAAGAAGCTCTATGGCGTCTGCTGTTAATTCCTGTATCATTGGGTTATGGTTGTGAAATTTGTGTTTTTATTAAAAAGCATTTCGGGTTTTCCAATGCATACTTTTTGTACATTTTTATGAATGGCATGAAAGCAGTTGGTCAATTTTGGCAACATGCCATCGGCAATGATGTTATGATCAATCAAATCCTGATAATTTTTGGAGTCGATATGTTGAATCACGGAATTGTCATCATTTACATCCTTGAGGACTCCATTTTTTTCAAAACAATAATATAATTCCGTTTCGTATAGATTTGCAAATCCAATGGCCAATTCAGATGCAATAGTATCGGCATTGGTATTCAGCAATTGTCCTTTTTCATCATGCGTAATAGCACAGAACACGGGCGTTACATCATTTTTTAAAAGTACATCCAAGGTTTCTGTATTCACGTTAACGATATCTCCAACAAAGCCATAATCAATGGTTTTAACCGGTCGCTTTACGGAAACAATGGCATTGCCATCGGCACCAGAAAACCCAATGGCATTGCACAGATTGGCTTGAAGTTTTGCAACAATATCCTTATTAATTTTTCCTGCATAGACCATGGTAATGATATCCAAAGTATCCTGATCTGTAATCCGTCTGCCTTCTGTCATTTTAACCTCAACCTGCATTTGATGTGCCAATTTTGTGGCCAATTTTCCGCCACCATGCACCAAAATTTTAGGAGATTGTATTCTTGCAAAATCCTTTAAAAAGCTATTCAACGCTTCTTCATTATCGATGATGTTACCTCCTATTTTTATGACCTTAAGTGTTTTCATCCCATCCTAACCTTCCCAAAGGGAAGGAATTTATTTGTTTAAACTCTGTAAGATATGCTTTAAAACAATTTGAGCAGCATAAGTTCGGTTATTGGCCTGTTGGATTACAACAGAATTATCACCGTCCAACACAGCATCTTCTACAACCACATTCCTCCTCACCGGCAAACAGTGCATAAATTTGGCATTCCCAAGTTTTTCTTGGGTCATCATCCAATTTGGGTCTTCATTCAAAACCTTTCCGTAATTCTTATAATTGCTCCAATTTTTTACATAGACAAAATCGGCATCTTTTAAGGCTTCCTCCTGATTGTAATTGATGCGTGACTTTTTGGTAATTTCTGGATTCAATTCATAGCCTTCAGGATGGGTTATCGTGAAATCAACATCCATGTTCTGCATCATTTCCACAAATGAATTGGCCACAGCTTGTGGCAATGCTTTAGGATGCGGTGCCCAGGACAAGACGACTTTAGGTTTAGGTCTTTCGGCCATTTCTGTAATAGTAATGGCGTCTGCCAAGGCTTGCAACGGATGTGCCGTTGCGCTTTCCATGTTGATGATTGGCACCGTGGCATATTTTATAAAACTGTTCAGCACGTATTCTGATGCGTCTTTTTGCCTGTCGGTTAAACTCGGAAAAGCCCTAACTGCAATAATATCTCCGTATTGTGAAATCACTTGAGCGGCTTCTTTAACATGTTCAGAAGTATTGGCATTCATGATAGTGCCGTCTTCAAATTCCAAATTCCAAGCGTCATTAACATTCAAAACCATAACGTTCATTCCCAGATTTTTTGCCGCCTTTTCAGTGCTCAACCGTGTACGCAAACTGGCATTAAAAAACAACATGACCAAGGTTTTGTTTTTGCCTAATTCAGTAAATTCATAAGGATTCATTTTTAAAACAATGGCTTCCTTAATGGTTTCTGATAGATTGGAAATATCGGTTATGCTGGTGTATTTTTTCATTTTAGGCTCACAAAGGTGAGAATCTTTTTAATTGAACTTATTTATATTTTTGCCACAATCCCGATAGTTATCGGGACACGAATATTTTTATTTATCTTCTTACTGTTAACTGTTATTGAATACTGCCAACTCTTTTATTAGGGCTTCAAAAAATGCATCGATATGTTTTTTCTGAATGGTCAATGATGGAAGTATTCTAATCAAATTAGGATTTTTGGCACTCCCCGTAAATATTCTATGCTTATTGATGAGTTTTTTTCTTAACTCAGCTATTGGAAAATCGAACTCCAAGCCCAACATTAAACCTCTTCCCTTTATTTTTTTTATTTTTGAAACGGCTTTAGCTTTCTCAATAAAATATGCTGAAACTTCTTTGGCATTTTGCATTAAATGTTCCACTTCCATTACTTCCAAAACCGCTAAAGATGCAGCACAGGCCAAATGATTTCCTCCGAAAGTTGTTCCCAATAACCCAAAAGATGCTTTGATATCTGGATGAATTAAAATACCTCCAACCGGAAAACCATTTCCCATACCTTTTGCCATGGAAATGATATCTGGCGTGACCCCATGCTTTTGAAAGGCAAAAAAATCACCTGTCCTTCCATACCCACATTGAATTTCGTCAGCAATAAACATGGTTTCATACGTTTTGCATAATGCATCAAGTCCTTGGTAGAATGTTGTAGTACTTTCATCCAAACCACCAATACCTTGAATGGTCTCAACAATAACGGCACAGGTCTCCTTTTTTTTCAAAATGAATTCAACCATTTTAAGGTCTCCAAGTTCTACAAAATCAACTTCGTGCTGCGCATTCAACGGTGCTACAATTTTATAGTCATCAGTGGCTGCAACTGCTGCCGAAGTACGACCATGAAATGAATTCTTAAAAGCCAGGACCTTCTTTTTTCCTGTATGAAACGATGCCAATTTTAAGGCATTTTCATTGGCCTCAGCACCCGAATTGCACAAAAACAATTGATAATCTCTACAACCGGACATAAATTCCAATTTTTCTGCCAATGCAACTTGCAATGGGTTTTGAATTGAATTGCTGTAAAATCCCAATTTACTGACCTGATCACTAATGGCATCCACATATTTAGGATGTGAATGCCCTATTGAAATCACCGCATGGCCACCATATAAATCCAAATATTCGACATTGTTTTCATCATACACATAGACATCGTTTGCCCTTACAGGTGTAATATTGAACAATGGATATACATTAAATAAACTCATATCTGTTCTTTTCTAATGTTACTTATTTTGTTGAAAGATGCCACCATACCTTGAATGAGTGACGAACTCAATCCTTTATGTTCCATTTCGTTCAGTCCTTCAATGGTACAACCTCTTGGTGTGGTCACTTTATCGATTTCCTCTTCTGGATGGTTCCCACTTGTGATCAATAAATTTGCAGCACCTTCACAGGTATGCATCGCCAGTTCTTGTGCTTCTTTGGAATCAAATCCCAACTGAATGGCAGCTTGTGTTGTTGCCCGAATCAACCGCATCCAAAAGGCAATTCCACTGGCACACACCACGGTTGCGGCTTGCATTTGAGTTTCTGGTATTTCCAATGTATGTCCCAATCGGTTAAAAATGGCTTCAGCGATTTTAATGCGCTTTGCACCTTGCTCGTTACTGCATAAACAAGTCATGGATTTTCCAACCGCAATCGCGGTATTTGGCATCGCCCTTATGATGAATTGCTCTGAGCCAATTTCATTTTCAATTTTTGAAATGGAATATCCGGTGATGGTTGAAATAATGACGTGTTTATCTGTTAAATAGGGCTTGATAATCTTCAAAATGGCTTCAAAATGTGATGGTTGGACGGCAAAAATCAAGATATCTGAATTTTTAACCGCCTCTATATTATCGCTGGTCAAGGTTACGTTTTTATAACCTTCAAACTCTGAAATGGAATTCAAATGCCGTTTTGTCAAATATAACGTGGTAATGGCGTTGGTTGTAATCAATCCCTTTGCAATTGATTTTCCTAAATTTCCGGTTCCTATTATGGCTATTTTCATGGTTTTAATTTCTTGTTGCCACGATCCCGATAGCTATCGGGACACTAATGTTTTTTAAAAATTTCAAGCAAAATTTATTCGTGTATTTGTGGCTGTTTTTTTATTCCTTTATTTTTAGATTCTTCGTTACGTTTAGAATTACGGTTGGTTAAAAAAAGTTGGCTTTTAAATGTAATCCTTCAGTTTCAGGGAAACCGAACATCAAATTCATATTCTGAATTGCTTGACCCGAAGCACCTTTCAAAAGATTATCTATAATACTTGTTATCAATAATTGGTTTTGGTGCTTATGTAAATGAATGAGGCATTTATTGGTATTGACCACTTGCTTTAGATGAATTTCCTCATCGGAAACAAAGGTAAATGCGGCAGTCTCATAATAGGCTTTATAAAGTGATTTTGCACTTTCCAGACTTCCATCGTATTTGGTGTATGCTGTCGCAAAAATACCTCTTGAAAAATTACCGCGATTTGGCATAAAAAGAATTTCAGAAGAAAAATTGTTTTGCAATTGTTTCACCGATTGGTTGATTTCACCCAAATGCTGGTGCGTAAAAGGTTTGTAATACGAAAAATTATTGTCACGCCACGTAAAATGGGTGGTCTCACTTAGGGACGTTCCCGCTCCTGTAGAACCCGTAACCGCATTGACATGCACATCATCAGTTATCAAATTGGCATTGGCCAATGGCAAAAGTGTCAATTGAATTGCCGTGGCAAAACAGCCAGGATTTGCTACATTTTTTGCCTCTTGAATGGCTTCTTTCTGTAATTCAGGCAAACCATAAACAAAGGCTTTACCCTTAAAATTTTGATCGGCATTCAATCTAAAATCATGGCTCAAATCGATGATTTTTGTTTTGATTGAAAACCTGTTTTTCTCTAAAAATGATTTTGAATTGCCATGGCCCAAACATAAAAACAATACATCAACCTCTTGATTGATGTGGCCCACAAACTCTAAATCGGTTGAGCCAATTAAATCCTGATGAACCTTACTTACCTTATTTCCAGCATTGGATGTGCTGTAAAC
>DASWKU010000347.1:0-10635 GCA_036396455.1 Flavobacteriaceae bacterium | reverse complement strand
ATAAAGTTACCAATCCGGGGTATTCGTGCATTGGCAGATTGCGCGGTCTGGCCGAACTGAGAGGTCTGGAAATGGGAATCAGACAAGGCCTTACATAAACGTATTTAAAATAAAAAAGGGACATACATTAAGCATGACCCTTGTTTTTTCAATTTTAAATAATCGTCTTTTATTGTGTTACCAATTTAACAGCTTTTTGACCTTCCACTGTTTTTACAGAGGCAATCCATAGGCCTGTTTTAAAGCTAAAGTCGGTATCCGTATTTGTCTTGAATGCTTTTACCAAAGCGCCTGTAATACTATAAATATTGACTTCGGTACTTGTTTTTACATTGGATACATAAATTCTGTTGCCGATAGATTTAATGTTTGTTGAGACAGGTGAAGCCTTATCGTCAAATCCAAGAGTAGGAGTTGTTACATTGGCACCACTTACTTCAATTTTATACAAATTGCATGCAGGGTCATTATAAACATAAAGTTTACCCCCACTAACTGAAGAATAGGTGCCTTCTAAAATAGCCAAGTCCCCATTAGTGCCATCATTCGTAGTTTCAGAGCCATCGGTAATCAAATCAACACCATCACTCACAAAAAGAGTACGGGTAGCACCATTAGAACCTGTTTTAAAATATATTTTTACTGTACATGGACCATCAACAGTAAAATAAAGATAACGTTTTGTTGGCAAGTTACCCGATGGAGACGAACCACCAGCCATTTGAAATCGCTGAAAAGCTGTATAAGTTTCTCCTGAAAAAATTGAAAAATCGGCACTGCTATTATTAACCTTACCAAAATCAGTAACTCCAGAACCAGGAACCAAGACCAATTGATCAACATAGGTGTCAACAGCTACGCCTGCACTACCAGGCCAAGTTGTATTATCATTACCAAAATCCCAAACTTTTGTTTGAGATTGTAACATTGCCGTAAACAGCAACATTGGTAAAATAAAAAGAAGTAATTTTTTTTTCATAATTGTTAGTTTTATGTAGTTAATTGTAATCGATTACGTAAATATATAAATTTATTTTTTAAAAATTATATCTTTAATTATCTTTCCTGTTTTTTTAAGAATACTTTCATTTATTAACAGTTTTTTTGATGATTTGTTAATAATAAAGGTTTTGTCTTGAATGGCCAAATAAAAAATTTCTTGAAACAAACTATCCTCTAGGCAAAGCCATCGGGGAATTATTTAGATTAAACTCCAATTTATGATTTAGATTACAGGAAAATTTCTGATTCGAGTACATTGTACAAGCCTTTCAACTTAATGATTGTTTTCAGTTGGGAGGTATAGCACCCTGAATAAAAAAACTCCACTGTGCAATAATACAGTGGAGTTTTTAATACCCATAATATTTCTATTCGGCTGTTCTAAAGGTATGTGTTGCACTAATGGACGTGTTTATCCCATCACTTGTCTCGATGTGCCAGTAGTAAATGGTTCCCGGCGCAACAGAAACATCAAGACTGTTTTCCGCAATGTTTTGCCATGCTTCAGGTACGTCCTGATTTCCATCCACGGTATCTGCAAATACTGTAAAGGTAACCTCATCACCGTCAGAATCTGAACTTTCCCATTCAAGGGTTACTTTTCCATCAGTTGGCGTTACAGTTGCCCCAGAAGTTGGGCTTAAAAGCGTCGCTGGAAAAGGAACCGTATTGGATTCCCCGTCTCCTGCAAGGTAAAACTTCCATACTTCCGATTCGGTGACAGCATCTCCCGAATTTCTGGAAGTCACCTTCCATGAATACGGATAGCCTCTTAAAAGCGTAACATTTGTGCTGTTGGTAGGAAGACCAATATTTAGAGTAACATCTTCGGTCACCAAATTCACGATTTCGAGGTTGTATTTTTCGGTGTCAGTGGATGCTTCCCAACTAAAAGCCACAACTGCTTTATCATCTGTAACCTCTCCTACTTCACACTGTTGGTTATTTAAAGGAAGAACCAAAACTGCCTGTCCTGGAGTGGTATCATAGGTGGGGTTTTCCCCATCATCGTTAGAACATGAGATTAATTGAACACTCGCTATAAAAACCAAAAGCGTTTTAAAATTGAATATATATTTTGAGATTTTCATTACTGATTAATTTTTAATGATTTTAATGGATTCACGAACGGTATCAGAATTTAGTAAAAGGAAGTAGATTCCACCGCTAAGATTTGTCATATCAAGTTCTATTGTTCTATTGGAAGACACCTTTTTGGTTGAAGACATATATTGATTTCCTAGAACATCAAACAAAGACACATCAACCTTAGTGTCTGCCCCATTTATATAAACTTGAAGGTTTCCCTTTGTTGGGTTAGGAAATACAGCCACTTTCTCAGAAATAAATATATTTTCAATATATTTCCCCTGGCATTCGGAATCTGTAGAAACTTCAATGGAGTTATTCCCTACTCTCAATTCAATTTCAATGGATGATTTACTGGTTGTTGTAACCTCCCCATTATGGTTAATGTTATAACTTTCTGCCCCTGATAGCGTCAGGATGACAATGCCGTCTGTATAATTTATGGAAGAATACGCATCAAGAGGGGTTGGGCCTTCTACAGTGACATTAAAACACTGTTCGTAATTGTCCCCGCCCTCAATAGTAATACAAACATGGTAAGTTCCTCCACTGAGACCTTCTATAAGAGTGGACGACGTAAAGCTTGTAGCACCAGAACCGTCAACAGTAACACTGTAAGTGTACTCGGTGTTTTGGGCACTGATAGCAATTGATCCGTCATTTTGTCCATTACAGCTCACCGCAGTTGCAATGATGGTAAAGTTATTGGCTGGAAGTTCAAAGACTTCACACCCAAAAACATCAATCACAGCACCTTCGGGGGAATCCGGACAGTTATCCTCACTATCAACCAAGCCATCACCATCACTATCCTCACATGCATCACCAATACCGTTGTTATTGAAGTCCGTTTGATCTGGATTTGCTGTATCTGGACAGTTATCGCTCACATCCGGTATGCCGTCATAATCTGAATCGGCTTCGGCATCCAAAAGGGGAATGGGATCCCATCCATCATTCCCTTTTGTAAAATTAAAGGTAGTAATCTCTGTACCGTCCGTAAGTATAGGTTCAGTTAATAAAGTTGACCAAGATGCACGTGCATCTGAATTATCTTCACTCGATGCCTCAATAGTTCCATACTCGTACATTTTAGGGGATTCACCACCCAAGGTGTTTTGCCATCCTAAAGGTACAATCAAGGATTTTCCTTCATAACCAGGATAGGTTGATGCATGAATATTTGTTTTATAAAACACCACTTCACTGGTTGTAGCAAGCCATGGCCTTCCAAAATATCCCGGTTTTGCCCCTTGAGCTGAAGCAGTATTAACACCCGGTTCGGTTGAAATGACATTACATTCATACATCAAGAATCCTCTTCCGCTGCTTTGTTGCGCAGCAGTAATATAGGCTTGGTCACTGCTGGCATCACTGGTGTTCAAAACAAAATCTGTTTTATAAAATACCGCATCCATGGCACCAAAGATATAGTCGACAGCACCCATCATAGCGCCTTTGTAGACCACAACCCTTGAACCACCACCACCGTAGAATGAGTCTTGACGGCCAACTACACGACAATGGTTTAAAATGACTTTATCTGTATTGCTGGCAATTCCAATAGCGGCAGCTCTTTCCACATAGCCTAAGCCTCTATCCTGCACCGATGTATCTCCATAGGTTGTAGGTCGAGCGCCTCCTGTTGGGGATGCACTGGTGGTTAAAACAACATCTTCAGACTCTTTTTGGGATATGTATTGATTAAATGAATTTTCAAGGATAATATCTTCTGCTATAAATCCGTCAGCAGAAACTACAACGGTCGCACACCAATAGGATCCATTGGTAGTACCAGATTTATTGTCATAGAGTTGATACCCATTTTCCAAATTCACAGCCAGTACATCTTCATGCCATTTATTATCAGTCCCTTGGCTAAAATAGTTATAGCCTGTACCATAATAGGATGTAATTCTTACCGCACTATCGTCAATATCAACACCTTTGTTTGTCAATTCAATACTTGGTGTGGCAGCAGCGTTCTTTAACGTTACATTTGGGCTATTAATGACTATCATTTCTTCATAGTTGCCCGGATCAATCAAAACTGTAACTCTTTCATCATTTGGTCTGTCCATTTGTGAGATGGCATATAGCGCTTCATTAATTGTGAGATAATCCTTATCGGTGCCAACCGTAATAACAGCACTATATGGAATTATGGTTGCCACTGCAATGTTTGTGATATATGTAGTCGCGGCAATAGCAATTGTAGCCGTGCCAGAAACATTGCCTGTATAAATATATTCAACGGTCTCCAATTGAGAAGTGCTGCCACTGTTTGTTATTATTGGGTCACCTCCATCGATGGAAAAGTTTGCAGCATAATAATAGGCCACGATCATTTTCTCTCCTGGATTTAATGGAACATCAATAGTGGCTCCAGCACCTCCAACAAGGTGTCCTTTGGCTTGTTCATTTTTAATAGATCCTGAAAAAGCAAGCCCTTTATAATACAGTGTGCCTTGAGGAATATCTCTATCATCGAATGTCCAATTTGTGACCCTATTGAAGTTTAATGTTTTTGACGTTGCCGCACCACTAATTTGCAGATTGGATGTCAGTGCCAATTCAATGGGATATTCATCCAATCCATCTGAAGCAATCTCATAAACTCCATCTCGTAATGCAATAGTGGTAATATCATTAAACGTATAGCTATAACTAGGCTCATTCAAATTGGAAAACGTTAAAGAAAGTTTGCTTTGTTGTGTCGCATCCAAACCGGGAGTTACAATGACCACATCATAAACTGGCTTATTTGCGAATATTATGTCTGCAGACGTATCACTATTGGAGATTGTAATGGTGTTATTTGGAATTTCAAAATCATTTACACCTTCAGCGGAAATGGTATATTCAACATTAGGTTCCAGTTCTACTGTATAAGTTGATGTCGCAGTATCAATTACTGGTTCAGGAGCAAATATTGTATTTGCAGTTGAATCTGCAGTATAGGTTAAGGAAAGATTTGAAATTTCGGAACCTAACCCAACAATATTTCCAGAAACGGTATAAAGTTCAACCTGTATAACTACAATGTCATAGGTCGTCGTCGCGTCTGTTACTTCCAAAGAAGTTCCATTACTGATAATGTATCCGTTTGCATCCGCCAAACTCAAAGCATAGGTATAACCTTGAGGAAGATCGACGCTATAAGTTCCACTGGAAACTACCGAAGACCATGATTTCCCTGCCTCATTTGTAAAGACTATTGAATATCCACCTGGAATTCCGGGAGCCTGGGTTTCATCCACATTACCCGTTAAGGTTTTATAAGTGGCATCCTTACGCATGACCCTATAATAACTTGGTTTATCCACTGCGTCATAAATATGATAGGTACCTGCGGCCTTCGCTACAAAATTAAGTTCTGTGAGTGTCCCAGGAACATCCACGACATCATTTTGTGCTGAAGGATCTGGTACATATTCAAAATGAATTTTACCAGCAGCTGATTGTGTCAAGGCCCAGACTGTAACTTCATCATCTTCACTCAATGATAGGCTTAAATAGCGCCCAGTAGCTGCAGAAGCGTTCACATAAATCCGTCCGGTAAAATCCGTAACTCCCGATAGGTTCTCGTCATACCTCGTAAGATTGGTATTGGATGTTCTTAATCTGTCATTGGACCCACCTATCCAACTTAAAACACCTTCGGTAAATGATGGCAGTACATTCCCGGAAGAACCCGGTGTTATGGATGCGTCGTACCATGCATTGATTTTGGTTTCGTCCAGTTTATTGTTATACAAGCCGGCGTCCAATTGTTCGGCTCCAAAATCCCAAACGTCAGGCAAACCATTTGAGGGTTCAGTTGCCGCAGCATTTTCAATGGTCAACCCATGAAGATAAATTTCTGCTGTTGGGAAGTTAGCACTTTTTAAGGTGGCCGTAACCACACCTGCCGGTCCTGTATATGAAAAACTTGAAGCAAAAGCATCCGATACTCCAATGTTTTGGGCGGCAATAGTACCTAAGACGTTCGAATTTTCATCTGTAAATTCAAATACAGCATCCGTGGCAGAACCATAAATATCAACTATAAATGTAATTATGGCATCTCCGGCTACAATGATATCAAAAGAATTCCCCGGGAAAAATACACCTCCATGTGTGGCATCATGATATCCAAATTGTAGGGATTCATCGGTTGTATTGCTATGTATTGTGACAATGCCATCACTTGTAACAAATGTTGTATATCGCAGCGAACTATAACTTATCTGTGGGAGTTCTGACCCATCAAAAAAATTATAGGTATACGTAACACCTGGCTCCGCCTCCACTGTAGAACTGCTATCCGTGATATTTAGGATATAGGTCATTGGGTCCGAAGTTTGGTCGGAAAATGTTAGTGTGAGTTCATCCCCATTGACCGAAGTGGAAGCAATATCTCCGGTTAAGGTGGGGGTATAACTTGATAATGGATTGCCTCCCAAATCGATTTGTATAGAAGCTTCAGTATTTGTTGCACTAATAACGGTTCCTGTACTTACTGTAACGGTTGCATTGCTACTGGCATCTGCTCCCGAAGTAAATCCAATCTCAGTGCCATTAATGGTAATGGTTCCCGATTTTTGAACCCATGGTGTTAAACTTACATCGTAAGGAATAGGTGATACTTCTATATAGGGCAAGTAACTTGTACCACCACCTGAATGGTCAAGAACTACGGTACCTGCCGTTCCCGCATAAAGAAAATCAACATATAATGGATTGCCATCACTATAAGTGGCACCTGTATTATTGCTTTGTGAGGAAATATCAAATGCACCTGTAGCACTTGATATATCTATTGTACCACCGGAAAATTGATCTGCTCCTATTCTTATATAACTGTTTCCGTCTACCTGAAGTGTTATTTGATTTCCATCCTTAAAAGTGATACCATGTTGTAAACCATTAAGACTAAGTCCATTGCAACATCCTGCGTCAATTGTAAAAAGCCCTGCCTCTATGTGATTTGGTGGGTTGGCTGGAACAATGCTCTCATCTCTCAAATCGAAGTAATAGGCAATATTTTTTTCAGGGGTTGTAAAATCTTTTCCAGCTTGGGCAGGAATAACTTCAATGGTCGGTAAATAAAGATCATTGCCAGTAGCCGCTACTGTTATAAAATTTAGTGTTGTAGCCGTTCCTGAATACACAAAATCGAATGTATCTGATAAATCATTGGCTACTTTTCCAACCTGTGTTCCCAAATCACCATCACTGACTGCTGTACCTTTCACATCCAATCCCGAATATTGTGATCCAAGAAATCGAATCGTACTGCTTCCATCCACTTGAATACTTATGGTGGCATCCACTTTAAGATCCAGTCCATAGGTGTCCCCATGTTGAGAATAATTGCCTCCAAGTGTCAGTTTACCATCAGCGCTTCCACCGTTTCCTGCGATTACGCCCCCATCCCTAAAATCATAGATAACAGAACCTGTAATTTGACCTCCCATATTATCGCAACTTGATGAAATTTCACCCGCTGTGGTCACTTGCAAAGTTGCTCCTGCACCACAAGTTGTATCAGGAATATATGTCGCAACATCAGTAACTGGAAGTGCCGTATAGCTATACGAAGGCTTTGCAACCGTACCTACATTTGAAACCCCATTTAAACATCCATCAAATTGAAGGGATACTGTTCCGCCATCTCCACTGGCATTGCTATAAACCGTGCTTACATTGGCAAAATTACTACTTTCCACATAGCATGTAAGGTTATTGATTCCGCCTCCCAGACCTAATGCCGTAGCACCAGAAACACTGGTGTTGTAATAACAATTTAAAATATGGAGCTCTCCATTTCTTGCTCTTGGCATTCTGCTTTTGACGCCATCAGCCCAATAGCAGTTCTGAAACGTCACGCTATAATGGCCGTCAGTGGGAGCATCAGTGCTACTTGAACCTACCAGATTTGAGAAACGATGGTCATTAGACCCTCCTGGGCCACCAGGTATTGCCGGCTTTAAATATGTAAACTTGCACCAAGACACAGTAACATTGTCAGAAGTACTCTTAATATCAAAATTTCCATCAATACCATCCTGAAACTCACAATGATCTACCCAAAGATTAACGCATCCTTCTGCTGTAAGATTATCACGTCCATCAGTATCATAAGCACCCGGTCCCTCGAAAATAAGATTTCTAATAATTACATTGGAGGAGCCAGGTTTTAGATTTAGAATTCCGGACTCTGCCTGTGTTTGTTTATTATTGATGAGCCTTGCCCCAGGTAATCCAATTATGGTTTTGTCTGTAACCAATTCGCTAATTTGTAATTCAGATGCCGAGAAGTCAATTGTACCTGACACCAAAATAACCTGTGGTGTTGCCAATTTAAGTTTGGCTTTCAAATCAGTATAGGTGGTTACCGTCACTGGGGTTGCGTTACCACCTCCGGTAGTAGCGGCACCAAATCCCTCCGGTGATGTCATGTAATAGTTCTGGCCAATAAGAATGGATGTACTAAAAACTAATACAATCAAGTGTAGAATTTTTTTCATTTTCAAAGATTTTGCTATTAACAATAAATAAAAAGAATCCGTCATGAATAAAGTGTATCCAATTTTCACGATGTAATCGATTGCGCTAATATATAATTTATTTTCAAAATTTAAAATTTTTTCAATCTTTTTTTAATTAAAGGACTGATCACTTAGGCCTTAAACTTAATATTTTAACTAACATTTACTTTGAATTACGATTAAAAATTGACTTAGTGAAGAAGTTGATTTAGTTTTTTAATCCATCTTGACAACTAACTTAAAAACATCAATTAATTGGCATATAAGGGTAAAAGTTTATTTTTCTGTAATCGATTACTTTCATCGCTGAGATTCTTTTTCATCTTTATCTGTAATCATTTTTTCTCAACTCCGACAAAAACCGTATCTTCATTTTTTTTGGTGAGATTATTAACAAAAGAATTTAAATTCTATGCAAAAAACATATTATGATCCGGCAGATCTCAAAAAGTTTGGATCCATATCACAATGGAATGAAGAACTTGGCACCAAATTCTTTGAATATTACAATTCAGTTTTTAAGGAAGGAGCGTTATCTGAACGGGAAAAGTCACTAATTGCATTGGCAGTTGCCCATACCATTCAATGCCCTTATTGTATAGACGCTTATACCGTTGATGGTCTGCAGCGAGGTGTTACCAAAGAAGAAATGATGGAAGCCTTACATGTGGCCGGAGCAATTCGCGGAGGGGCATCTTTGGTACATGGTGTGCAAATGATGAATAAAGTAAATAAACTAGAAATGTAATTTCGGTAAAAAATATTAATTTTTGATGACCCAAAAATCTCTACACAAACGCCATAGCGAACTGGCAAATAGCAATAGACAGCTTCAAATTTTATCCAACGGAATTTTTTTAAATGGTGAATTGCCAAAATTCAAGGATAAAATTTCTGAAACCGGGCAATTTCCGCTAAAAGCAAAAAAGCTCGAAGTTCTTCAAATCAATGTGGGTTATATGTGCAATCAGGTTTGCGAACATTGCCATGTGGATGCCGGTCCCGACAGAAAGGAAATCATGACTCGCAAAACCATGCAGCAATGTCTGGAAGTCATTAAAAAAACTGGCGCGCATACCTTGGATTTAACGGGTGGAGCTCCTGAAATGAATCCCGATTTTAAATGGTTTGTAACAGAAGCCTCAAAAGTGGGAATTAAGGATTTTATTGTACGTTCCAACCTAACCATAATGAGGTCCAATAAAAAATATTACGATTTATCTGAATTTTTCAAGCACTATAATATTCATGTAGTGAGTTCCATGCCCCATTGGACGAAAGGAAAAACCGATAAGCAACGGGGCGATGGCGTGTTTGATAAATCCATTAAAGTGCTTCAAGATTTGAACTCAATTGGATACGGTATGCCTGAAAGTAGTTTAAGATTGGATTTGGTCTATAATCCTTCAGGAGCATTTTTACCGGGCAATCAAATGGCTTTGGAAAAAGATTTTAAAAAAGCGTTATTGGATGATTTTGGTATTCATTTTCATAACCTATTTGCCATCACAAACTTGCCCATCAGTCGGTTTCTGGATTATTTGATTGCTTCAGAAAATTATGAAGATTATATGTACGCGTTAGTAGAGGCCTATAATCCAGTCGCAGTTCAAAACGTGATGTGCACCAACACACTGTCGGTAAGTTGGGATGGTTATCTGTATGATTGCGATTTTAACCAGATGTTGGAACTTCCGGTGAACAGTAAGGTCAAACACATTTCAGAATACAATGAAACATTGCTGGAAGGAAGAAATATTGTTGTTTCCCAACATTGCTATGGATGTACCGCAGGAGCAGGAAGTAGTTGTCAAGGAAGTGTCGCTTAAATACTATTAGATGGGATTATTAAGTAAAAAAAACACTGATGGAAATGAAATGGCTTTCGATTTTCATTTTCCAACCTCCAAAAAAGCCCTTATCATTTTTACTAGAAATCCCGAGCTGGGCCAATGCAAAACCCGTTTGGCCAAAACCATTGGTGATGAAGCGGCATTAAAAATTTACTCCT